>DATLUM010000097.1 GCA_035533095.1 Acidimicrobiales bacterium
CGCCAGTAAAAGGTCGCCCTTGTCAACGCAGAGTTGACAGTGGGAGCGTGCGTCAAGGCATCAGCCCAGGTCACAGCGGTGCTGAACCGCACGGCTCCCATAGCCTGGAGTCGCCGGTGCCTCTCTAATAGAGGCGCTCGTCGCGAACGCCCCCGTGAAGGAGGCAGGGCGCGTGATCTCGATCAAGCGAACGCAAACCGTCTTGGCTGAACACCCGTCGTGGGCCCTCCGAAGTGACGTCCACGCCGCGGCGGCCCGACGACTTCAAGGGGCTGCCGGAGCGGGGTCGGGGCCTCGTCGTGGGGGCGGCCGGCGGCGGCCCGTCGAGGGGGATCCGCAGAGCGATCACGACCTGCCAGCCGGTCACGCGGACGCTCTCGACGACTATTCGCATCAGCCGTTGACGTCCTGCGAAGTCGAGCTGGTCCATCCCGTTCGCGACTGCCTTGGCGAACGCGCCGACCTGCTCGCGCAGCCGGTTGTTCTTGGTCAGCTCGCCTCGTTCGGCCACGAGCCGTTCTCGTTGCGCGTCGAGGCTCTGGCGCCGAGCGGCGAGCTGCTCGTTGCGGCGGGAGAGCTCACCGAGCTCGATCAGCCCCGTCTGGTAGATGTCGAGCAGCCGCTGGCGCTCTCGCTCCGCGTCGTCGAGCCGGCGTTGCATGCGCGCCAGCTCGGCGGCGAGGATCTCGTCGTCGGGGAGGGGCTCGCGGCTCACGAGGGCGGCCTCGCCGGCGGTGAGAAGCTCGGGCCGCAGCATCGCCTCGCGGATCTGGCCGAACACGAAGGCGTCGAGCTCATCGGCACGGATGTTGCGCTCCCGGCAGCGCCGCTCCGGCCCTCTTGCCGTGAGCTCGTTCTGGTAGGCGCAGCAGTAATAGTGGTTGTAAACGCCGCGGCTGTTGGCCTTGCGGGTGCAGGCGCACTTGATCGAGCACTTCCCGCACAGCACCAAGCCCCTCAGCAGGAAGCGGTCGCCTGGGGCGCGCCGGGCGCTGAAAGCGGTGTTGCGGCAGGCGATGCGCTGTGCCGCCTCGAAGGTGTCCGCCGAGACGATCGCGGGCACGGCCACCTCGACCCATTGCTCGCGTGGGCGAGCCACCTGACGGGTCGGGCGGCCCGTCGGCCGGGCCGAGGGCACGCTCTCGCGTCGATACCAGTAGGCCTTTCCCATGTAGCTGGAGTTGCGCAGCATCCCTCCGAGCGTCGAGACCGACCAGAGCGGTCGTCCGGTCGGGCTCAAGATGCCGTCGGCACGGAGGCCCTTTATGAGCTGACGCACCGACAAGCCACCGGCCACGTAGTCGTCGAAGATGCGCCGCACGACGACGGCCTCGGGCTCGAAGATCTCGTAGCGGGCAGGGCCCTGCTCACCCCGGGGCACGCGGCGGTAGCCGTAGGGGACGATGGTGAAGATGGCCTCCCCGGAGCGCACCTTGTAGAGCTTGCCGCGCCGCTGGCGCTCGGCCATCTTGGCCCGCTCGTACTCGGCGATCACACCCTGCACCTGGACCAAAAGGCGCGCCTGGGGGTCATCGGCGATGGGTGGGGAGTCGGTGAAGGACACCTCGACGCCGAGACTCCCGAGCTCGTCCAGCACGAGCATCTGGTAGGCGAAGTTGCGCGCCAGCCGGTCGGCAGTGAGCACCCAGACCCGCTCGAAGATGCCGCCCTGCGCCCCGTCGCGCAGCGCGTCGAGGCCGGGGCGGTCAAGGCGGGTGCCAGAGTGGCCGTCGTCGACAAAGCGGGCGACCAGGTCGTCGCCCACCTCGGCCACCTTCGCCTCGAGCAGCGCCAGCTGCGAGCCGATGGTTCCCCGATTGGCCTGTGTCTCCGATGACACCCGTGCGTAGATGGCTGCTCTCACCGGACTGGCCTCCTTGTCGTCGGGTCGTTCACGTCGTTCTCCCTCCCGCCATAGCGCTGCCATGCGCTCGCCCTCGTGACGCCGAGCAGGTCGGCGACTTCGGCCCAGCTGCACCCATACTGGCGAGCCTCGGCGACGGCCGGCCCGAGCCGAGCCTGAAGCTCGGCCGCCAAGCTGGCGATCACGTGCAAGCGCGCCGGGACGTCCTTCGCCGAAAGGTTGCGAGCGGCGCAGAGCCCTTCGATGGCGGCGTCGACGACGAGACGGCTGTCCTCGCCGGTCCCAGGTCCGACGTAGTGGTCACGCCGGGGCTCTCTCATCGCCCAGGTGCGCGGACGTCCATACACCCGCGTGGTGCGCTCGCTCCGACGGCCGGCCTCACGACGGCGCCCATCCCGAGGCCGCGACGGCGGACGTGCCCGCCCCGGACCCGGCCGCCACCGCGCCGAGCACGAGCATGTAGCCGTCGGCGAGCGCCTCGAGTCGGGGATCGGCATACGGGCTCCACGACGGCCTCGCCGCGCCGAGAAGGACGGCGCTGAAGACCGTCGGGGCGCTCGGCTGAAGGATCAGGCCCGCCAGCCCCGTGCGCTCGAAGCGGCCGGCGGCGCCGCTGACGAGCGGGGTGCCCGCCAGCACGCCGGACCGAAGCTGCTCGTAGTCGGCCTGGGCGCCTTCGCCGATCGGCCAGAAGCTCCTCACCCTCGGCGCACCCGTTCGACGGTGCGCCGGTGCAAGGTGACCCCGAAGCGCTCCTCGGCCTGGCTCACCAAGTCCAGGGCGCTCGTGGCAGCCGCCGCCGCGCGCAGGAACTCGACGATCTCGGGCGACAGCTTGAGCGGGCCTTTGCGGCCACGACGCTCGTCGAGCAGCCCCAGCATCCCCGAACGTGAGAACGAGTCGGCAACCAGATAGAAGGCGCCTCGTGAGTACCCGTGCGTGCGCGCCGCTGAAGCTGCGGTCTCGCCCGACACGTAGTGGGCGCGCAGCATCTCGTATTTGACCTGGACCTTGTCGAGGTCGAAGAAGAACGGATCGGTCGAGCAGAACAGCTCCGACGTCACCGCCTCGGGCCTTGGGTGCAACAGGCCCTTGGCTTCGAGGGACTCACGTCGAGACTGCTGGCTCATCGCCCCAACCTCCGCATCGATTGAGCAAACGGTAAGGAGTCACTCCACTTATGTCAAGCATTGTCGGCCGGACAATCTCTCAAGAGGGGGAACGGCATTGCCATTCGAGACCACACATGACTGATATACGTGATGACCAGGACGGCAAGGCCCTTGATGACAGTCTTCATGGCTGGTCACTGCGGCCGTCTTTCCTAGACACCGAGTCGTTCTCGGCTGCAGGGCTCAGGCGCCGGCGCGAGTGCTGGACCTGCAAGTGGATCCGACTGTCGCTCGCGTCCCTGCTCAGCAGGGCGTGGAACACAAGCTTTGCGTTCACTTGATTTCGATCCGGCGGGTGAGCCTTGGCGGTGGCTACCGCTACCTCATCGACTCGGTCGCGGCCGGCGACGGGAACCCGGAGCCGTCCAAGGGTCTTGCCCACTACTACGCCTCCACCGGCACCCCGCCGGGAATCTTCCTAGGCGCCGGGCTCGCGGACCTGGACGGCGGGAGCGGGATCGACAAGGGCTCGCAGGTGAGCGACGAACACCTCTTCAACATGCTCGTCGCGCTCTGCGACCCGGTCTCGGGCGAACCGCTCGGGGACCGCCTCACCGTGCCGGGTAACGGGGCGCCGGTCGCCGGCTTTGATCTCACGTACAGCCCGAGCAAGTCCGTATCGACGGCCTGGGCGCTCGCCGACGATGACACCCGGGCCATCATCTCGGACTGCCACCGCCAGGCGATCGACTACGTCCTTTCCTACGCCGAATCGCACGTCTTTCACTCCCGATCGGGTGCCGGCGGCATCGTCGAAGAGGACGTGACCGGGGTGATCGCCACCTGCTTCACCCACTTCACGAGCAGGGCGGACGACCCGCAGCTGCACGACCACCTATTGACTTAACTAACTGAGCCATCATCCCTGGTAATCCACCATTTCTTGTTATCAGTCTGCTAGACCAACTTGGCCATGGAGGAGCGATCGAGGAACGACTTGGCGAGGACGGCGGCACCTCTTGTCGGGAGGGTGGTGGCCACGGGAGACCCTGCCGAGCCATACCAGTTGCTGGGGCCAGACGGCCTCTCCCTCAATTGCGTGTCGGCGTTCTTCTTTGACCTTCAGGCTGCCGGCCGTTCGGATGCGACGCTTCGCTCCTACGCGATGGACCTGCTTCGCTGGTTCCGGTTCCTCTGGGCGCTCGGGGTGCGTTGGGACCGGGTGACGCGCGAGGACGCCCGTGACTTCAGCCGCTCATTGCTGGTCGCCGGCAAGCCCGTCCGGCCCCATTGGCGGCGCCGGGAGGAGATAGGTTCCTGCCCTCCCGAGCTGACCGGCGAGCTCTACTCGGCTTCGGTGCGTGCGCACAGCGAGACGGTCCTCCGCAGCTTCTACGAGTTCCACCGCGAGGCGGGCACCGGCCCGATGCTGAACCCGTTCCCCCTCGACCGCTCCCGCCATGGCGGCAGAGCCCACGCCCACCACGGCCCAATGGAGCCGTTCCGGGCCGAACGGGCCGGCCTCTACAGGCCCCGGGTCCCGGCTCGCGTCCCGAGGGCGGTCCTCGACGAAGTGTTCAACGAGATCTTCGCCGGCCTCGGCTCGAACCGGGACCGGGCGCTCGTCGCCTTCTACGTCTCGACCGGTGCGAGGGCCTCCGAGCTGTTGTCCGCCACCCGGGGATCAGTCGACCCGGGCCGCCAGCTGATCACTATCGTCCGCAAGGGCAGCCGCCAGGCCCAGGAGCTGCCCGCCTCGGTCGACGCCTTCGTGTGGCTTCGGCTCTACCAGGTCGAGATGGAGGGCCTAGTGCCGGCGGGCCGGCGCCAGCCGCTCTGGTGGACCCGGCGCCGCCCGTTCCGTCCGCTTGGCTACCAGGCGGCGCATCGCATGTTCGAGCGTGCCAACGTCGAGGCGGGCACGACGACGACGCTGCACGCCCTCAGGCACACGGCTGCCTACCGGATGGCCGAGGATCCCGCCCTTCCCTTGACCGACGTCCAGTTCGTTCTCGGCCACGCCAAGTTGACGACGACCCAGCTCTACCTCACACCGCGCAAGGAGGACGTGGTGCGGCGCGTCCTCGCCCACCATGCCGAGCAGGTGCGCCGCCGCGCCGCCGGAGCGAGCCCGCCGCCTCCTGCGCCGGGCTATAGCCAAGAAAGCCTCGACGTGCTGTTCGCAAGGGCCCCACGGTGACCGCCGTCGTCGACGCAGAGGTGGTGGCCCCGACGGCGGCCACCGGACGGCGTGCGCCTGAGTCCCGTCCGACGATGGCGGCCAAGGGCACGGCGGAGCTGCTCGGCCGGTTCCCACCGCGCCAGGTGGCGCAGTGCTGGCCGGAGACCTCCATCGGCCGCGCCGAGGTGCTGGCACTGGCGAGCTCGAGATCGGAGGGTTCGGAAGATCCGTCGGACGCCGCCGGCCGCCGCCTGCTGATCGGTCTCGGCCTCCTGCTCGACTGGTTGGAAGCCCAACCCGGCGGGACATGGCAGGAGCGATGGCTGGCAAGCGGCGCGGATGCCGCCGGCAAGGACTGGCGGGCGCTGCCGGCGATGTTCCTAGAGCGCCAAGGCGGGCCGACCAAGGAAAGTCTCAGGTACGTGCCCGCTTCGATGGAGCTGCTCGTCGGCTTGGGCATAGTCCGCCCCTCGATCGACTGGCTGCTGACGGGCGGCAAGGGCCGCCGCCTCTCCTGCAGATTGCTCCGTGCCGCCGACGCCGAAGGCTTCGCCAGATTGCACCGCACTTGCGAGCAGGACCCGGCGATCACCGGGATCGCCGAGCGTCACGTCGTGTTGCGGTGCACGCTGCTGATCGCCGCCAAGGGCGGCAGGATCGCCGAGATCACGGTGGGCGACGTGCTTCAGCTCCTCGAGGCAGAGGATCGCTGGAAGTCCGATCTCCGCTCTCGCCCGGCACTGTTCAAGGTGCTCCGGGAGATGGGCGTGTTCGCGCCTGACGTGCCTGCGTGGAGGGCGCTGCGTCGCAGCGGGCAACTCAGCGTGGAAGAGCTCGTCGATCGCTACCCGATCGCCTGCCAGCCGGTCCGCGAGCTGTTCGTCTCCTACCTGAAAGAGCGCCAGCCGTCGGTCGACTACGGGACCGTCGTCTCGCTCTGCTACGCGCTCGTGCGGTGCTTCTGGGCCGACCTCGAAGCCCACCACCCGGGTATCGACAGCTTGCGGTTGCCGCCCGAGGTGGCGAGTGGCTGGAAGGGCCGCCTGCGCACCAAGAAGATCTCCCGCAAACTACCGGGCGAGGTTGCCGGTGCGAGCGCCGAGCGCATCGGCTATCTGGAGGTTCTTCGCACCGTGCGGTCCTTCTATCTCGACCTCGCCGAATGGGCGCTCGACGATCCCGCCCGCTGGGGGCCGTCGGTCGCACCGTGTCCGATCGGCCGATACGAGCTGAGCACGCGCAAGTTCGTCCGCCAGCGCAAGGCGCGAATGGACGCGAGAACCCGCGAGCGCCTCCCGCTCTTGCCGCAACTCGCCCGCGCCACCAACGAGTGGCGCAAGGACGCCGGCGCTCTTCTCGCTGCAGGCCGCAACGCCATGCCGGGAGAACCGTTCGCCATCGCCGGAGAGGTCCTCGTCCGCTCCAAGAGGATCAGGCCCCGCATCCCCGGCAACGTCTGGGCCGAGGACCCCGAGACCGGCAAACAGCGGCTGGTCAACCGCGAGGAGGAGCACGCCTTCTGGTCCTGGGCGGTGATCGAGGTCCTCCGCTTCACAGGCCTTCGTGTCGAGGAGTTGTTGGAGCTGAGCCATTACAGCCTGGTCAAGTACCGTCTGCCGACCACGGGCGAGCTGGTCCCGCTCCTGCAGGTTGCGCCCTCCAAGACCGACACCGAACGTCTCTTGGTCGTGTGCCCTGAGCTCGCCGACGTCCTCAGCGAGGTCATCAGGCGAGTCCGGGGCCCGAGCGGGGCGGTGCGCCTCGTGCGTGCATGGGACTACCACGAGCGCGTCTGGCTGCCCCCCTCCCCGCTCTTGTTCCAGCACCGGGTCGGGCCCGAGTACAAGGAGTTCAACGTGCCGTTCGTGAGCACGTTGATCAACGAGGCTCTGTCACGGGCGGCCTTCGTCGGCAGAGACGGTCAGGAGCTTCGTTGCACCGCGCACGACTTCCGGCGGATGTTCATCACCGATGCCGTGATGAACGGCCTGCCACCGCACATCGCCAAGGAGATCGTCGGCCACCACGACATCAACGTCACCATGAGCTACAAGGCCGTCTATCCCGAAGAGGCGCTGCAGGCGCACCACGCCTTCCTCACCCGGCGCCGGGCTCTGCGCCCGAGCGAGGAGTACCGCACTCCGACAGACGAGGAGTGGCAGGCCTTTTTCGGACACTTCGAGCGGCGCAAGGTCTCGATCGGGACTTGTGGGCGGGCCTTCGAGACGCCGTGCATCCACGAGCACGCCTGCCTGCGCTGCTCGATGCTGTGGCCCGATCCCCGCCAGCGCGTCCGCTTGCTCGAGATCCGGGACAACCTCCAAGCACGTGTCGCAGAAGCCACGCATGAAGGATGGCTCGGCGAGGTCGAGGGGCTCGAGATCAGCCTCGCCGGGGCAAACGACAAGCTCACGCAGTTGGACCAGCGCGCTGCTCATGCCGTCGACGAGAGTGTGGCCGCCAGGTAGACGACCGACCTACGGGCCACTGGGCGAGGTGGGCCGCTCGTGGCACCACGATGTCAATTCTTAGTTAAGAGAACATGTCGTCGTCTGGAACCGGGCGAGGTCCGTGTCGGACGGCAAGTGGAGGACGCTCGATTCCAAGGCCATCTTCAAGGCGACTACGACACTGTCCGAGCTCCACCAAGGAGTCCTCTCTGATCTGTTGACGGCCGAGCTCGGTGTTGGCTGGGAG
>DATLUM010000098.1 GCA_035533095.1 Acidimicrobiales bacterium
CATGCTTACAAGGCAAGTGCTCTGCCGACTGAGCTACTCGGGCGCGAACTTCGCTTTCAGCATAGGGGTTTGGGCCCAGCAGCTTCCGACATTGGCCATTCATAGGACTCGAGAACGCACAACGGTGCCTGCGGTGCTGCACGTGCTGCTACTTGAGGGCGCGGCCGGCACGGCACGAGATCACATGATGCTGTGCACGGACGACCTGATCCGCGTCAGCGCCGGGTGCTAAACGCCGCTGGGGATCTCGATCACTCGACGCCATGCTCCTCGCTGCCGCAGGCCAGTTGGGCCAAGACCTCGAGTACGTCGTCACCGAGGACGAACGTAAAGCTGATCCGGCCCCGCCGCTCGACATGAAGGCTGCGAGCCAGGCGCACGCGGTCGCGGCTCAGAGCACATATGGGGTTCCCCCGGTTTTGTTGTCACCGACATTATGCGGACTTTGATGACTTCCAGTACTTATTATCGTACTCCTCAGGAGTGAGATAATCAAGAGTGGAATGCAGTCTCTTTCGATTGTAGAACACCTCGATATAGTCGAACAACGCCATTTCAAGCTCGGCGCGAGTGGCCCACTCTCTGGTATTCACGAGCTCGCGCTTCACGGTCGCCCAGAAACTCTCCGCCACCGCGTTATCCCAACAATTTCCTTTTCTGCTCATTGACGGGACCATGCCCAACTCGACGAGCCGTTGCTGATAGTCGTAACTCGTGTACTGGCAACCGCGATCTGAGTGATGCACCAGACCCGCAGGCGGGTGACGACGGGCCACCGCGTCGTCGAGGGCGGCCACGCACAGCTCGGTGCGCATGTGATCGGCGGCTGCCCAGCCCACCACCGCCCGGCTGTAGCAGTCCAAGATGGCGGCCAGGTACAGCCATCCCTCCCCGGTCGCCAGGTAGGTGTTATGTCGAGCTTTCCATAACACCTATTCGGCCCAGCTCGCGGTTATGTGCAGCATGGCGGCTTGAGCCGAGCCGCATGTCGGTGGGGCTTCGTGGTGGCGGCGGGCTGGTCGTCGTGTAGCTGCACATAATAGCAACGCTTCTTCGGGGTCCGGCCGAGCGGTCCGGAGGAGAGGGAGCAGCGATGTCAGGTCGTGTTGGGTGGTCGGTGGAGGCTGCGCTGGCGGACTTCGATGAGCATCTTCGGCGTGCCCGAGGGTTGTGTGTGGGGACCCGGGTCAACTACGCCCGATTCGCCGGCGCCTTCTTGGGCGCGACGTTCCCGGACGGTCAGGTCGAGGTGGAGCGGATCGCGGTGAGCGATGTCGTCGGCTTCATCGCGGCGGCGACCCGTCGCTATGAGCCCAAGACCGTGGAGTCGGCGGCGACGTCCCTGCGGTCGTTCTTCCGCTTCCTACGCGCTCAGGGTCTGGGCGGGGAGCGGCTGGAGGCCGCCGTTCCCATGGTGCCGCATCGCCGGAGCGGCCTGGTCAGGCACCTGGCGCCTGATTCGCTCGAGCGGCTGGTCGCGTCGCTGGACAGGTCGTCGCCGCGGGGGTTGCGGGACCGGGCGATCATCTTGTGCATTGCGCGGCTGGGGCTGCGGGTCAGCGAGGTCACCCGCCTGCGGCTCGATGACATCGACTGGCGCGCAGGTGTGGTCCGGGTCCGAGCCCGCAAGACCGGCCACGGGGCACAGCTGCCGCTGACGGGCGAGGTCGGGGCGGCGTTGGCGGACTACCTGCAGAGCGGCCGGCCCGCCACCACGGCGAGAGAGGTGTTCGTACTCGTCGGTTCCCGGCCGGGCGCGCCGATCAGCGACAGCATCGTCGGGCGAGCGGTGGACAACGCGTTGCGGCGGGCGGGGATCGCGGCGCCGACACGGGGCGGGAACCTGCTTCGCCACTCGCTGGCCACCGGGCTGCTGGCTCGGGGTGTCAGTTTGGCCGAGATCGCCGGCCTGCTCGGGCATAGCTCGCTGGCCACGACCCGGATCTACGCCGCGGTTGACATTGACGCCTTGCGCGAGGTGGCGCTGCCGTGGCCGGCGGTGACGTCATGACCGGCTCGGTGGCAGTCCTGGTCGAGGATTACGTCCGTTTGCGCCGCGGGCTGGGCTACCGGTCCGTGACCCAAGAGCGTGCGCTGCGGGCTTTCGCCCGATCCTTCGCCGGGCACGAGGGGCCGATCCCGCTGGAGTTGACGCTGGACTGGACGACGTCGACGTCGTCCGCTGATCCGCGCAACCCGGCACGACGCTTGGCGATGGTGCGAGGCTTCCTGCGCCACCTCCACGCCTTGGACGGTGCCACCGACGTGCCCGCCGCGGGGATGCTCGGCCCGACCGGGCAGCGCACCCCGCCGCACATCTACACCGACGACGAGATCGCCGAGCTGCTCACAGCCGCCGGGCAGCTCGCTCCCGCCGGCGGTCTGCGGCCCCGCTGCTACACCACCTTGTTCGGCCTGTTGGCCTGCACGGGTCTGCGGATCAGCGAGGCGCTCGCCCTGTCCTGCGCCGATGTCGACCTGGAAGCGGGAGTGATCACCGTCCGGGCCGGCAAGCGGGGCCTGACCCGGCTGGTCCCCCTCCATCCCAGCGCCATCGGCCCGCTCCGGGACTTCGCGTCCGAACGGGAACGCCGCCACGGTGCCGCCAGCCCGGATGACGCCTTCTTCCGCACGGAGGCCAGCGAGCGGCTCAGCTACGACACCGCCTATCACGCCTTCAGCGTGGTTCGCCGGCGGCTCGGCTGGGACGCGACCGGCCGCACCCGCGCCCCGCGGGTTCACGACCTGCGCCATCGCATGGTGGTGCGACGCATCCAGACCTGGCACGCCCAAGGCGTCGACGTCGACGCCAAGGTCGCCGCGTTGGCCACCTACCTCGGCCACGTCGAGGTGCGCGACGTCTACTGGTACTTGTCGGCCGTGCCCGAGCTGATGGGCATCGTCGCGGACCGCTTCGAGGCCTTCAGCGCAGGCTCGCCGACGGGTTCGCGATGAGAGCGCCCCAGGTCCGCTTCGATCAGCTCGTCCAGGACTTCTTCCTACGCCGCTTGATCGACCAGCGAGGTGCCAGCCCCAGGACCGTGGAGAGCTACCGGGACGCGTTCGAGCTGCTATTCGGGTTCGTCGAGCAGCGCCTCGGCAAACCACCGTCGGCGCTGAGCCTGGCCGACTTGGACGCCCCGACGATCCTGGACTTCCTCGACCATCTGGAGGCCGTTCGCCACAACACCCCCCGCACACGCAACGCCCGCCTCGCGGCCATCCACTCCTTCATGCGCTACGCCGCCCTGCGCGATCCGGCGTCCCTGGCCATCACCGCCCGGGTGCTGGCCATACCCGCCAAACGGTTCGACCGGCCTGTGCTCGGCTATCTCAGCCGCCAGGAGACCGCCGCCATCCTCGCCGCTCCCGACCGGCGCACATGGAGCGGGCAGCGCGACGCCGTCCTGCTCGCCGTCGCCTACAACACCGGCGCCCGCGTCTCGGAACTGACCGGCTTACGGGTTCGCGACGTGCTCCTGGAGCGCCAAAGCGCCCTGCATCTGCACGGCAAGGGCCGCAAGGAGCGCGTCATCCCGTTGTGGGCCAGCACCGCCGCCGCCCTGCGCTCATGGATGGACAGGATCAGCCTCGCCCCCGAGGCGCCCGTGTTTCCCAACAGGAACGGCGCCGCGATGTCGCGCTCGGGGGTGCGCGACCGACTCAACCGTGCCGTCGCGGCCGCCGAGCAAGACTGCCCGTCACTACGCGGCCGGCAAGTGTCGCCCCACACCCTGCGCCACTCGACCGCCGTCCACCTGCTCGAGTCCGGCGCCGACCTCGCCGTCATCGCCCTCTGGCTCGGGCACTCAAGCCCAGCCGTCACGCACCAATACCTCGAAGCCGACCTGGCCCGCAAAGAAGCAACCCTCAGCCGTCTCGACGACCCGAGCCCAGCCCCGGCCCGGTTCCGGCCGAACGACCGTCTCCTCGCCTTCCTGGAACACCTCTGATTATGTGCAGCCCACCGGACCCGAGACCGCCGTGATCTCCACGCACCACTGCTCCCGCTGCACATAACCACGAGGTGGGCCGAATAGGTGATGTCGGTCACCCACAGGCGGTCCGGGGCGGCCGGGTCGAAGTCCCTGTCTGCCACGTTGGGCGCCGACACCGCCGCCGGATCGGTGATCGTGGTCCGAGGCAGCGGGCGACGCCCATCGCGCCCGCACAGGCCGTGCAAGGCCATCAGCCGCGCCACCCGGTTCGGGCCGACCGTCCGGCCACGCCGGCGAAGCTCGGCCCACACCCGCGGCGCCCCGTAGCTGCGTCGGCTCTCGTTGAAGATCACCGTGATCTCACCCAACAGCACCGCGTCGTCGAGCTGGCGGGCCGTGGGCGGCGCGTCCTGGCGACGCACCCACTTCGCGTACCCCTGGCGGGACACGCCCAGCTCACGACACATGAACGCCACCGGGAAGTTCGCCTTCTCCGCGTCGATAAACTGAAAGATCAGTTCTGTGTTTCGCTCGCGAAGAAGGCCGTCGCTTTTTTTAGGAGCTCCACGCGCATCTGCAACTCGCGGTTCTCCGCGCGCAGACGACGGATCTCGTCTTTCTCTTTGGACGTCATTGACTCAGAACTATCAGCCCCGGCCTCCCGAGCCGCGGATATCCAGTTCGCCAACGTCGACTCCCCGACACCCAATTCTCGAGCCGCGCCGGCTATCGACTTGTGCTGCTCCAACACGTACGCCACAGCCTTCTCGCGGAACTCCCGAGAGAACGACCTCTTAGACCGTGCCACACCAACCAACCCCTTCCAGAGAGATCATTACCTCTCAGCTC
>DATLUM010000099.1 GCA_035533095.1 Acidimicrobiales bacterium
GGGCTGCGCGACGATCACCGTCCGCAAGATCGAGACCGGGGAGCGGCGACCGTCGCGGGCAATGGCCGAGCGGCTCGCAGATGTGCTCGGCATCGACGCCGACGAGCGTGCCCGCTTCGTGGCCGCGGCACGATCGTGGTCCGCGCCTCGCCGCCTCGACCCGCTCGGGGATCCGGCGGCGCCGGCCCCGCTGCCCGCGTCGCTCACGGATCTGGTCGGCCGAGACCGGGAGTCCGCCCCTCAGGGGGAACGCCCTGTCCGACACGATGGAACCGAGGCGCCACGCCGCCTGATCGCAGACCTCCTCAGACAAGCGTACTTCCCACGCGTGTTTCCCGACCGGTGTATCGTTCGAAGGGCACGCTTGTGCCGTGGCCTTCCCGGCCCGTCGCCCCGGTCCCCGGTTGCGCGTCGTTGGGGCCCTCGGATGAGGAGGGTGACGGGTGCCTGATGGCATTGGTTGTTCGGTAGCCACATCGGGGTTCACGGTGGGTAGCGGTCCGATCTCGGTGCTGCCGCCCGTCTCGCCCGCGTCGAGTGTCTACGCGCAGGTGGCGGCTCTCTTACATGAGGCTCGTCGCTTCGCGCCTGACGCGGTCGGATCGTTCCTTGCTGGGCGGGTGGGAGGGTTCGACATGAGGGACCTGTCGGTGTTTGTGACCGACTACGAGCAGCGCCGTTTGGTGCCGATTGTGGGCTCGGCCTACACGGAGTCGATCGACCTGGACAACTCCGCCGGGGGAACCTCGTTCACCGCGGCCCGTCAGGTCGAGCAGGTGACCGGCGGCGGTGTCCGATTGTGGAGTGTTGTTGTCGATGGGGCCGCCCGGTTGGGGGTGATGGCTGTCACTGTTTCGGTGATCGACGATGAGGCCCGGTCCCTGGCCGACAGCCTGGCCGGCGTGGTAGCCGCACTGCTCGTCACCCGAGGGCAGTGCACCGACGCCTATACAACTCTGCGTCGCAGCCAGAGCATCAGCTTGGCGGCCGAGATGCAATGGGGGTTGCTGCCCCCGCTCAGTCTTGACAGCGGGCGCGTGTCGGTGGCCGGGCTGATCCAGCCGGCCTATGACGTCGGCGGTGACTGTTTCGATTATGCGGTCAATGGCGAAACCCTCGACTTCGCCGTGTTCGACGCCATGGGCCACGGGTTGGAGTCCAGCCAACTCGCCCACCTCGCAGTGAGCAGCTACCGGCACAGCCGCCGCTCCGGTCTCGACCTGGCGGCCACCTACCAGGCGATGGACGCGGCGATCGCCACACGAGGCGAAGGTGAAGCCTTCGTCACTTGCATCCTCGGGCGCCTTGACCTGTTCCATGGCGCTTTGTCCTGGATCAATGTCGGCCATCCGCTGCCACTGTTAGTGCGCGGCGGCCGGGTCGTCGCTTCGCTGGCATGCGCGCCCACGCTGCCCGCCGGGCTCGGCGGGGGACTGATCGAGGTCGCCCACCACGCCCTCGTATCCGGCGACAGAGTCTTCTGCATCACCGACGGTGTCATCGACGCGCACCGTCCCGGAAGCGAAGACTTCGGCGAGCAACGACTCATCGCGTTCCTTGCCAGCCAAACCCGACGTTTCGACACCGCGGAGATGGTCCGCCGGCTCTCCCACACCGTCCTCAACCACCACGGCACGCTCAGCGACGACACCGCCGCCTTCCTCATCGACTTCCACTAACGAACGAACTAGAGATGACCCGCGGCGGCGAAACCGACCTCCGGCCACAGCCCCAGAACAGCGACTCTTCGCTTTGAGCATCCCCTGAGGCACCGATCAAGGGCGGCCCAGAACGGGCAGGCAGAACATCGTGGGTAGAGAGGCCGCCCGTGCGCCCAGAACTGCCCAACCCGGCTTGGTCACGCCGATCCCCGCACCACCCTCGGGATCTACGCGAGAGCCACGGGAGACGGCGACAGGCGAGCCGCCGACAAGGTCGCCGAGCGCCTGATGCCCACCGACCAGGGCCGCGACACCCCCACCAAAGTCGATGTGCCATAAAAGTGCCATGGATGCCGACTCCCGAACCCCGCACCCTGTCTGACCTGGTCGGGAAGGCGGGATTTGAACCCGCGGCCTCAGCGTCCCGAACGGTGCTAAGGACAAATTCGTGACCTGCTCGTCCTCCTGGAAATGGCCTCTGAGCAGGTGTTTCGCGTCCGGCAGGTGGTGGCGGCTGACGGCGGGTTTCAACTCGTTCGCGCACGAATCGCGCACGGGGTGGCCTCAGCGGCGAATCCATGACAGGCCGCGAGATCGCGCACGGTCGTGCGCGATCTAGGGGATTAGCGCCCTGATGCGCGGCCAGACGATCTCCATCGCGTCACGGTACGACGACGCTCCAGGGAACAGTCCGGGCATCAACACGTCGTAGGTGTCAGCCATGTCCTGTAGGTGCGCTGAGGCCCGGTCGATCCGATTTGCCTGGCCGGCAGCGACCAACTCGAATTTCGACCGCGCCAGTCGGCCCACAGCATCGTCGGAAACGGCCGGGTCGCTCAACAAGGCCGCCAGGTCCGCCAGATCGGTCGCTCGTATCCGCTGAGCCAGCGCTCGCAGCTTCTCGGCTGCCATCTCCTCCTTCGTCATGGTCAGGATCTGGAACTCGTCGTAGAACGGCGGCCCGATCGCCGCTTCGACCGGGTCATCTACGACCGCCTCCCGGTAGCTGACCTCGACCTGCACCGATGTCCTTGAGAACGTCTCGCCATAGACGCGCACGTTGTCGAAGTCGAGGCTGCGGGCCGTGTCGGTGGCCGGCTCGTCCGGCGTGAACTGGACGAGGTTGCGGATGCTGGCCTGGCGGATCGCTTCGGCCACCTCGGCGCTGTCGAGCTTGTGGTGGGGCGGTTCGTGGCGGGTGGCGTCCACGTCCTTGCTGAACCGGAGAAAACCGTGGACGTGGCGCAGGACGAACCCGCCCTTGAAGACCAGCTGGCGTGGGAAACGGGCCGACAGTTGCCCGGTGAGGGTGATCAACGCGAAGTCCCGGACGCCAACCTCGGTGCCGCCCGGCATCGCCTCGAGTAGGTCCGCGAGTTCGAAGCGGCTGCCCCAGCGTCGACGGAGCCCCCCGCCGTCGCTCACGTCGGCACCCGCTCCGGTTCGAGAGCGGCGTTGACGACCACCCGCCAGGTGGCATCGAGCGGCCCGTCAGCCGGCCCGTGTGCCCGCAGGAGCACCGACGCCCGGTTCGCCCCGATCAGGCTTCGGTACGGCTCAGCTTGAGCGGTGCCGAAGAGGCGCTCGACCACTAGGCCGACGCGGCGCGCCGCGGCCGGTGAGTCGTAGCGGACCACTGTCTCTAGGAGGCGGTCGAGGAACGCCGTTCCCATGTCGGCGGCGAGCAGCAGGGCATCCAGGGCTTGTGTGAGCGAGACGCCGTAGCGGGAATGGTTGAGCACATCGACGATGGCACGCTCCGGCTGGGCGTAGTGGGGCCTTTCGTCGTCTTGCCAGCCCCAGATGTTGGCCGGGTCGGTCCGCATGAACGTCGCCGATTGGGAACGGAAGGACAGCTTCCTGAGGCTTCCCGAGGTCAGGACGATGACGCCGAAGAAGTGCTGGTCGGTCAGCTCGTGGTGCTCCAGGGCCCGCCCGCCGGTGATCAGATACGGAGATGGGGTGATGGCGTCAACCAAGTCGACCAGGTCGACGCCGAGCAGGCCGGTGGTGTCCGGCAAGACCAGCAGGTCCTTTCGGACCCGCGCCAATCGCCCGGCCCGGACTAGACGCTGGATCGCCTTCTGGGCCGCTTCACGACTGCCCGTCCGGGCTGCCACCGTTTCGAGGTCGACCGAGGGCACAGCGATGCCACGACGTCCTGCGTCCCGCGCGGCGCGATGCAGCTCACGCAGCACCTGCTCCTCGAGCCTCATGGGTGTACATATTAGCTGCGGTAAAGCAGGAATCGTGCTTTTGTGCAACTAGCCTGTACACGCCTCCCACAGCGAGGCTAGGCAGTTCGAGCGCCGTTGATGGTGCTCATTACGAGTTGCCGGAACTCCTCCTTCATCGGCAAGTCTCGCTCGAGGTGGAGTCGCCGCCGTCTGCCAGAGCCGGGCGGGCTTGCCCTCCGGCGCGATCAGAGCTGATAGGAGGACGCCCGGGTCGAGGACGACCCGCTCCACTACGAAGCGGCCTTGCCCGAGTCTCCCCGCTCGCGGCGCATCGCCGTCAGCTCGTCGTAGGCGAGCCGCAGCGCCTCGTCCTCACCGAGCGCGTCAGTACGGTTCTGGGCCCAGACCTCCTGGGCGACGCTGTCCCCTCGGGAGAGGTGCTCCCGGAGGGCCTGCTCGACCACGGCGGCCTCCGATTGCCCGTGGCGCGTCGCCTCCGCCTGGGTGGCCAGGATCACGTCCTCCTCGAGCTCGACGGTCAGGGGTCGCTTCGGCATGTCCTCATGGTGCCAGGAGCGTCCGGTCTCCTGGCCACGGATTCTTCGAGATGCCCACCTCGGAGAGGGTGTGGCGAGACCATGGCGCTGGGCAGTTACCACGCGAACAGGCCGGGACGTTCTGGCCGCACACTCTGCGCTGGCCGGTCTACCGAGAGGCGCGCCCCGAGCCGTCGTTCGGATCGGCACCTTGGACAGAGTGATCCCGGCGGAGGCGAGCGCAGATCAGATATTCGGCGTCTGCCTCAGACGGTACTGTCCGCCGTGCTGCGGCCACTCTCGGCCATGATGTGGGCGGTGGAATCCCGGGGACGGACGAAGGTCGGGTGTGCGTGTTCGTGTCAGGTTCGCACTCG
>DATLUM010000100.1 GCA_035533095.1 Acidimicrobiales bacterium
TACACGATCCACGACGACGTGCTCCTCATCGTGGTCGTCACCCTCGGGCACCGCCGAGACGTGTACCGCTAGCGCAGAACATCGAGCCGCTCTTCACAAGCTCGCCGATCAGACACCCACTTGACAGATGCCGAATCGGCGACCTGGGCCGTCTCCATGCGTCTCCCGAAGTTACCTTCGACGCCTCCACGACTGGAAGTACGCGTAGCCGGAGGCGAGCACCACTGCGACGACCCAGACTGGCCACGGCGGGAAGGGTCCGACCGCAGCGGTCGAGGGGGCGATCACGAGCACGAAGGCTAGGCCCGAATGTTCCATCGCGCGCTTCCCAGGTCCCGATGGGGAGATTCCGCCTTCGGCGCGTAGTCGGCAGGGAGGCTCGGCCTCCCCCGTCGCCAGGCGCGACCCGGTGGGGACGCATATCGCCCCCCAGCCATCGGTCGGTGACAACGCGCCGTCCTCGAGGTCCTGCGTGTTTTAGGACAGGGTTCGGCATCGTCGACGGGGCGATGAGCAAGGCCGAGTTAGTCCGTCTACACGGTGGAAGGATCCGACAGACAAAGAGGGTTGCACAATGACAGGACCGACGCCTCCAACGCCTTACCTACACTTTCGCGGCAACGCTCGGGAGGTACTGACCTTCTACGGTGACGTGTTCGGCTGCTCCGTACAACTGCACACGTTCGAGGAGTTCAACCGAACCGATGGGCCAGCTGAGGCCATCGCACACGGTGGTCTCACGCAGGGCCCAGTCGCCCTCTTTGCCTCCGACGTGGCCAGCAGCGAAGCCCCGTTCCGGTGCGAGGGAATGATGTTCTCCCTACTAGGCGCCGCTGACGCCCCGACTCTGCGGGACTGGTTCTCCAAGCTCTCCGAAGAAGGCCGGGTTGTGGATGACTTGCAGACGCGACCCTGGGGAGCATCTGACGGCCAGGTAATCGACCGGTACGGTCTCCACTGGCTCATCGGGTTCGAGGATGGCGACACCGACTGAAGGCGTGGCCCTTCATTCAGCCGACCTTCGAGCCAGCGCTGAATACAAAGCGGAGGTCCCCGACCGCGCGTCCCGCTACCGCGGTTTCACGCGTGGGCGAAGTGCAACACCGGGCGTGGCAACTCCTCCAAGCACCAAAGGGCTGGCGTCGTCGTCCGGCGCACATAACCGCCCCCGGAAGCCACCAGAGAGAGAGACTCGCCGCGCCGCGGCCGGCCGAACGTATTCGGCATCGCTCGGCTCGAGCGATCGGGCATGCTGGATCAGTGTCCGGCTCAGAAGGGGCGTTCAGGCGCCCGGCCGCGAATGGAGCGGGTTGAAATCACCCTCAGGATGTTCCTCCACAACCTCCAGGACTACGTTGTCAGGCGGATTCGCCGACCGTGGCCCGGCGATTCTGATACGCGGCTGCCAGCGGTGAAGGTTGAAATCCTTGACAGCGTCGCCCAGGGGTGGTTCGAGCCAGTTCAAGGGGAAAGCCCCGTGCTGTACTTCGACATACCACCCGAGCCGGGACGCTGACGACCGGGGCCGACGCGCCCAGAACTTCAGCACATCTAGTTCGGTTGTCGCGTCAACCATCGCGCCCGACTCGGCGATCTCGTCGGCTCGCCGGAGGGCGCCGTCGGTTCTGACGGCGCCCAGAACGCCACTGTTCTATCGGCTGGCACCTGCGATGAACGTTGAGACGATGTAAGTGGCGTGACGGTCCAGCGAGACTCTGGCTCGGTCGTAGCGCATTGTCGTCCTGGGATCCGCATGAGATGCGGCCTCTTGGACATCCCGAAGCGGCACGCCGGCGTCAAGCGCGGCGGTGATGAACGCATGTCGTAGGGTATGCGGCCCGATCGGCTTCGTGATCCCGGCCCTGCGGGCAACTCGCCGGACGATCCGGGCTGCGCCGTGGCGGTCCAATCGAGCCCCAGTCGCGGCAGTGAAGATCGGCCCTTCGCTGCGCTCACCTATAGCCAGGTCGACCGCCCTGGCAGTCCGCGGTGCGAGCGGAATCGTGACGATCTTGCCTCCCTTGCGCAGGATCGTGAGCGTCCGGTGCCCTCGTTCGAGGCCCAGGGTCTCGATGTTCGCCCCAGTGGCCTCGGAGACGCGCAGACCGTTGAGCGCCAACAGGGAGATCAAGGCGTGCTCCGCGGCGGGACCCAACCCTGCTGCTACTAGCAGGGCGCCGACTTCGTTGCGGTCCAATCCGATCGCATGAGACTCGTAATCCAGCCGGGGTCGACGCACGTGCACCGCCGGGGACAGAGGAATGAGCCCCTCCTCCTCGGCGTAGCGGTAGAAGCCGGTGACGGTACACAACCGCCTCGCGACGGTCGCCCGCGCCCGGCCCTTCTCTTCCAGGTTGCGGGCGTAGCACTCGATGTCGGCCCGGCGGATCGAAAACAACGCCAGGTTGTGCTGGTCACACCACACCACGAACTGGCGCAGATCCAGCGCGTAGGCGTCACGGGTCATACCTCGATATCCGGCCAGGAAACCAGCCAGAGCGAGCTGCTCGGCGTTGCTCAATGCTGGGTCGTAGACAACCACAGCCATGGATGATTCGTCCTGCATGGATTACCTCCCCGAGTCGGTGGGACTCGAGGGGCCCGAGCCCCACAGTTGAGACCCCGACGCTAGGACGACACCACCGTTCCAGGCCGGTCCTAACGAGATGGCGCCCACGTTCTGTGTCAGCTCGCGCTGAGCAAGGTGACCTGGTCGGGCGGGGGTGCGGGGGGGAAGTTCCCCGTGCTAACGAGCTCGGTGTAGTAGATGCCAGGCGGTAGAGGCGGTACCTGTCCGCCCTGTCCGCACGTGGGTACGTCCGATCCTGGTGTTTGCTGTGGGGAGCAGGCCAAGTACGTGGTTTGGACAGTGATCGCAATCTTGGTGTCCCCTGGATGGAACGAGATGGCGCTTCGTCTGCTGTAGGCGCAGACGGCCGGCCACACCACCATCGGGTGGTAGCTCGTGTTGGTCAGGACGACCTGGTAGCTGATAGCGCAGCCCGGAGGCGTGCCGACGTTGTGGTGCGTGGAGTTGGTGACGACGAGCGTGCCCTTGATGGGTGTGCCGGATCGCACCTGCGTCGAATCGAGATACAGCCAGGCTGAGAGCTCTGGTGCGTGTTCCGGGTACGCCTTGTGGGACGCTGCGCAGCCACCTGCGGTCAGGACCAGGGCCGCGGCGACGACCCCGATTCCGAAGCGGCGGTGGCGCTGGGCTCTGGTGAGGTTGCCACGGGTCATTCCACCTGGACGTTTCGCCACCTCTGGGTGGTTCCCTGCCGACGGGGGCCCGAGAGTGAGGAGCCTGCTGGGCAGCGCGTAACGCTGGATATACGGGTGATCCATCGTGCATCTCGTGCAAGAGCACGACGGCGATCTGCGCTCCCCGAAGGTGCACTCTCCCACGGGGCGGACACGCGAGATCGACACTCCATGCCGAATCACGGGCGGCCGGGTGTGGCTCGCCCGTAACCAAATGCGCTGCTGATCTGGCGCGCCTCCCGGTCCCGTTGTCCCGTTGTCCGCTGGACCGTTACGGGAACCTGGTTCCGGTTTCAGATGGACACAATGAGCGCCTAAGACGCCTTGGTCTGGTCTCGAACGACGGACCTGACCGAGATAGCAACCCGAATGACGGTCGTGGCTATGGAGACAAGCAGCATCGCACCAAATAGGGACGCGACTGCGACGATCAGTCTCTTCGCGATGGACCCACCCGCCAGTGAGTAGCCGAGAACGAAGGCGACCGCGAGGAAGACGACGTATCCGACGATCAACCGTCGCAGCAGTCTCCGCTGCGGGCTCTTCGGTGCATCTGCAAGCGCACTCTCAGGTATAGCGCCAACGAAATGCTGCTCCGCTCCCCGTGTTCCTTGCCAGGCGAGGTGCACGCTTCCGGTCTCGTCGAGGGTGTACACCGCGCGGGCCGAACCGAAGAGACGGTCGGAACGTCCACTCGGCGACGGCTTCCAGGTGGTCCCCAGAGCCCGAATCTGAAGTGTGACCGGACCGCCGGAGGCCCTCAACCGTTTGACGATCTGGCCCGGACGGGTCCGCCGCGAACCCCGAAGGCCCCAGTAGATGACCGCGATACTGACGACAACTCCCACCAGCGCTGAGTAGGCGACGAGGGCCACGTAACGAGAATGCCATAGCAGGGCAAAGGGGACGCCTCCACATCAAGCGGCTAGCCCGGCTCGCTTGGTCATGCAGGGGGATCGTGACCGACCGGCCAACTCTGACTGAGCGCCCTGATCGATGCCGAGTACGAGCTCACCATCGGGTACCCGCCCGACATCAGAAGCGCTGCTGTTATGCACCCCTTCGACTCCCTGGACCCCATCCTGCGAGGTCCGAGAGGTAGCTCGCATCGGCCCGGCACAGGGGTGAGAATGGATACGTGAGCCTTCCGCCGATGCCATGGCGCATCCTGGCAGTTTGCGGTCTCGCCGGCGTCGTGAGTGGTGCGATCCTCGGGCTTGTCCGGGGGCTGAGCTATCCCCCGACGGTCGCCTTCGCCATCGTGGAAGGCGCGATCATCATTGGAGCACCCGTCTCGGTCCTCGGCCTCGTGTGTGTCGGCTTCTGGTCGCTGGCCAAACGCACCCGACACCCGGGCAGAAGCTGAGCGTTCTGGCGTCGCCTGAAAGCCAGGGGCAGATACAACGGAGGTTGCCTGATCGCCGAATATCGGCGCATCGCTAGACCGGCGAGAAGCGGGCGGCGAGACGCGGGATGGGTCATTCGGGGTGCTACGTGCCGCCTCAAGCCGGGCGCTAATCGGGCCGAGGAACCCTCTATGGCGGCTCCAACCGCTCCCCTTCGACGGGGAGTCCTTTCGTCTGCCCTCGCCCTGGTGGCCGGTGTCGTGCTTGTCGCGTGTGGCGGCGCTAAGCCCGCGAATGGGGTCGTAGCATGCTCATCGGCCAGTGACTGCCAGAGGGCGATGTCCCGCGTAGTGGGCCGCACTGTCTTGATTCCGCATCTTGCGGGCATGTCGTTCTACGGCGGGTTCACGGCGCCCAAGGCCGAGAAGGACGGGTTCGTAGGCAAAATCTTCTACCGCAACGGTCCTGATCCAACCGTCGGATTCGGAGTCTACGGGCCTGGTCAAATCGTAGGTTCGGACCTGGGCGCATGTAGCGGGAGGGCGAGTGAGGTCATCACTCCCAAGGGGCGCTCAGTGTGTTGGGAGCAGGGACCAGGCGGCGACTTCTCCGCGAGGTATGTCAACGGTGGGTTGCTCTATCAGATATCGGGGTCCGATAGATCGAACCAACCGTCGGTAGCTCAGATCACAGGAGATCGCGTGTGGGCGCTCTCCGCCGTTGACGCGTACGCCTAGGCACTCGGAGACGCCAGAACGTCTCATCTGTTAGCGGTCACGCGACACGCCGATCCGTGGCGTTCCAGCGCCAGATCGACGGTTAGGAAACTTGACGATTGTCAAGTAGGTCGAGCAGGAAGTCTGTCCGTAATCGCGGGCAGTGGTGCCTAGCATCCGAGAATCGAAGTCAGCCCTCCCGATCGACGGCGGGCGAGCGCGCAGAGATGACGTCCGCCGCCGGCTTGCTCACCTCGTCGAACACGAAAGCCGGCAACCTATCGTCCTGGCCGTCACGCCCCGCAAGCCGCTGGCCGTCGCGGTTCTCAGGAACCGGCCGACCGATCTAGTCGCAAACAGCCTCGGCGCCCCACACCCCCATGGCTGCCGACGCTAGACCTGCCTGGTCACACACTCTCACCATGGTGAATCCGGGTCGGCCGCACCGCCCGAAACCCCCTCTGCGCGTCCAACTCGAACTTGAGCGGACACCGGATGTGGGAGCCCGGGGGTCACCCCCCTGACTAGCGCGCCTCCCCCCTCGAGGGGGGAGGCTTGCTACCCGGCCCGGCTGCAAGCGCTGAGTTCGTAGAGATGCAAGAAGGCGGGTGCGATCCAGTAGCTGTCGCGAGCCCACCAGAGATCCAACAGGTAGATCGGCGTCTTGGTTGAGCACCGGTCCGACCCCACCAGGGATCTTCGGCACATGGCCTGGCAGAGGGGCGCCGTCAGTAACGACCTCACCGAGACAGTCCGTCTTGCAGCTTCCGCGTAACCCGCCAAGGCGGGACCGCTCGGATCGGTTCGGTGCATCGTCGCGGGGTCCGCTTCGGCGGCGAGCGGACGCTGACCCGTACCGTTGGGCCGCTCCGCGGAGCCCACTCGAAAGCCTGAGGACCGTGGGCATGTCGCGAAAATTCCAGAGCGCGACCTTGACGGAATCCTTGACTGGGTGGATCGTTCTGCCCCCTGACCTGCGATTTCGCGTCGGAAGGGGCCGCCCAAGAAATTCTTCCGAGTCAAGGTCTCGGTCAAGGTTCCCGTCAAGGTCAGGGGTTGATCGTTGGCCCCATGTCATCCCGTCAACCATCTCCGGTCGCCATCCTGTGCGTCTGGCCCGAGACGCGCGAAGCCCGGCGAGGTAGCCCCCATGCCTGGTCGGCCGATCGGGTCCTGTCCCGGTTCGCCACACCGGCAGCGGCCGTGCTCGCGGTGCGCGAGCACGCGCTGGCCGACACCGTCCTCGCCGCTCTCGCGTCCCGCCCGACCGACCCCGTCGCCACCCTCGCCGCGCTCGCCGGCCTCGCCCCGCGGCTGTCGTCGATCACCACTCGCTGGCGTCGCGCCGGAATGCCCGCCGAGGAGGTCACCGACGCCGAGGCCGACCTGCTGACCGAAACCCTCGACACGCTCCGCCGGCTCCCCACGCTGCGAGCCGACCTCGTGGTGCGTACGGCATGGCACCGCACACACGGGCGGCGCCGAACCGATCGCTCCCGCGCCGCTAGGACCGGAGCACTCCACGAATACGCAACGGCGACAACGCAGCTCGCTACAAACCCCCTCGCGACGATCGTCAGCTGCCTCGCCGTCGCACTCTCGACGGCGACCCTCAGGCGCGACGAGGCCGCCGCCATCTGGGCCGACGTGTGTGGGTGGTCTCCCAACGAGGCGGCTCGGGAGGCCGGCTGCTCGGCTCAGACGTGGAGGGCCCGGCGTCTGCGTGCCTTTGGCGCGGCAAGGCACTCGCCCGCCTTCGATGCGATGAAGGTGATCTGAGATGTTGTCGGTCGGGATCGTCGCCTCCGGTGGGGTGGGCTACTACATGCAGACCGTCGGTTCCGGTGTCGACGACTACTACGCACGTGCCGAACCGGGGCGCTGGATCGGTGCCGGTGCCGCCGATCTGGGCCTCGCCGGCGAAGTCCGACCCGGGCAGGTGGACGCCCTCGCCGGTGGTCGACATCCGATCACCGAAGACCCGCTCGGGGTCACGGTCGGCAAGGTCGCCGCGTTCGATCTGACGTTCTCCGCCCCCAAGAGCGTGTCGCTGATGGCAGAGCTCGCCGAGCCGGGCACCCGCCACGAGTTCGCGCAGGCTCACCTTGCCGCGGTCCAGGCGACTTTGCGTTTCATCGAAGACGAAGGCGTCCTCGCCGGCAGACGCGGCCACGGCGGCACCCGCCAGATCGCCACCCAGGGAGCGGTCGCGGCGGCGTTCGAGCACCGTACGAGCCGAGCCGGGGATCCGCAGCTCCACACGCATCTCCTCGTGTTCAACCGGGCGAAGGGCGCCGACGGGCTATGGCGCGGGATCTACGGCCGGCGCCTGTTCGCCTGGGCGAAGACAGCCGGCTACGTCTACCAGGCAGCACTACGCGCCGAATTGACGGAACGACTTGGTGTCGCATGGCAAACGCCCGTCAACGGCATGGCAGAGATCCGCGGCGTCCCCGAGAGGGCGCTCGAGGCGTTCTCCACACGGCGAGCCGAGATCGAAGCCGCCCTCGCAGAGCGCGGCCAGGCCACGGCACGCTCGGCACAGATCGCGACCCTCGCCACCCGAGGCGCCAAGCCGGAAGGACTGGACCCCAGCGTCCAGCGCGTCGCCTGGTGGGAACGCGCGACCGAAGCAGGCCTGCGACCACAGCACCTCGAATGTGCCATCGACCAGGCACCTCGACAGCTCCACCCCGCTCAACCGGACGACCTTGCCAGGAGGCTCACCGCCCCTGACGGGCTCACGGCCCACCGCTCGCACTTCGACCGCCGAGAGGTGATCCAGGCTGTTGCCCAGGACTCGATCACCGGGCTGAGACCGTCAGACGTCGCCACCGCTACTAACGCGGTCCTTACCACCGAGCAGATCATCAACCTCGGCACGGAGCACCGCTTCGCCGGTCCGATCTACAGCACCGTCGAGGTCGTCGAACTCGAGGCGAGGCTCCTCGACGCGGCGGAACGCGCCCAAGCAAACAGCCGGGCCATCTGCGAGCCCGCGAAGGTCGAGCGCGCCATCACCGCTCGGCCCACGCTCTCCGCTGAACAGCAGCGCATGGTCCGCCACCTTTGCTCCGCCGGCGACGGCGTCCTCGTCGTGGTCGGACGGGCCGGGACGGGCAAGACGTTCGCTCTCGACGCGTGCCGCCAGGCGTGGACCGCCTCCGGTATCACCGTCGTCGGCGCCGCTCTCGCCGCGAGAACCGCGGCCGGACTGCAAGCAGGCACCGGCATCCCATCCACGACTGTGGACCAGCTGCTCTCCGACCTTGGACGCCCCGGTTCCCAAGCGGCGCTGCCGCGCGACGGCGTACTTGTGGTTGATGAGGCCGGCATGGTGGGCACACGCAAGCTCGCTGCGCTCGCCGTCGCCGCGGAGCGCTATCACTGCACGCTGGTTCTCGTCGGCGACCCGAGGCAGCTACCGGAAATAGAAGCCGGCGGCGCGTTCGCCGCTCTGGCAGTACGCAGCGGCGTGGAGCTAACCGAGAACCGCCGGCAGGTGAACACCTGGGAACGCGAGGCCCTCGCCCAGCTTCGCCACGGCGATGTCGGCAAAGCCGTCTCGGTCTACCGCGAGCACGGACGTATCACACTGGCCGCCACCGCCGAAGAAGCACGGACGCGGCTCGTCGACGACTGGTGGGCGACCCGCAACCCCGGTCAGCGCGACCGCACCGCGATGATCGCCCTGCACCAGGTCGACGTCGACGAGCTCAACGCGCGTGCCCGTTCGAAACTCGAAGCTGTCGGGCAGCTCCGCGGCCCAGAGCTCGAGGCGGCGAACACCAAACGCTTCGCGGCAGGCGACGAGATCCTGACCCTCCGCAACGACCGGCGCCTCGGTGTCACCAACGGCACCCGTGCCCAGGTGACCGGTGTCGACGTCGGGAACCGGAGCATCACGGCCAGAACCACGGACGGGCGCGAGGTCACCATCACCGGCGAGTACATCGACGCCGGCCATCTGACCCACGGTTACGCGCTCACCGCCCACAAGGCGCAAGGCGTGACTGTCGGGCGGGCCTTCGTGCTCGGCTCGGACCGCCTCTACCGCGAGGCCGGCTACACCAGCCTCTCGCGCGCCACCGATCAGACCGACCTGTACCACGTCGCGCCACCACAGGTCGGATGGCACCCCAGGGTCGACCCTCACGCCCAACTGACCGCGAGCCTGTCGCGCTCCGCCGCGCAGACGCTCGCCATAGACCAAATCGGCCAGCTCCCCCCAGACCGGGAAACCCTCACCGCGATCCGCGACGCAGCGCTCGCCGACCCAGGGCAGCACCTCGTCGACCGACTCGGCCCGCCGCCGCCCGCAGGAAGAGAACGGGAGATGTGGGCCGCGGCGGCCACCGCCATCGACGCCTACCGCGACCGCTACGGGATCACCGGTCCGGACTGCCTCGGCCCCCGACCCGAAACCAACCGACTCGACGGGGCCACCCAGTTCGGCCGCGAGACCCAACTCGAGCAGACCCGCGCCTACGAGCACGCCGAAGCGCTCGTACGCCAGACCGAGCGGCACCTCGAGCAAACGCTCGAAACAGACCTCGGCCTCAGCCGTTGACCGAAACAAGCAAGGAGGAAACCGTGAACTCAATCACCCGTCTCATCGAAGACGTCAAGGACCGCTGGTCCACCCAACCCGTGTGGCCCCACGGGTTCGCCGGCATCTACCTCGGGTTCGGAGCCCGCGACCCGGTGTTCTCCGGCTACGAGCACGCCGCTCTGGTCATCGGGCCTCCACGATCGGGCAAGACCACGGCCGTCGTCGTCCCGGCCGTCGCGCTGTGGCCCGGGCCTGCCGTGGTCACCTCCACCAAGGCGGACATCCTCCGGGTGACCACACGGCACCGATCCAGGACAGGGAAGGTTTGGCTCTGGGATCCTACCGGGACCACTCCGTTGCCAGACGGCGTCGAGCGGCTGCGCTGGTCGCCGCTGCAGGGGTGCGCCGACTGGGACACGGCGATCGACCGTGCATGGATGCTCACCGCGTCTGCGCGACCGAACGCGACCGGCGACTCCGAGCACTGGACCGAACGGGCATCCGCGCTGCTCGCCCCGCTGCTGCACGCCGCGGCGATCAATGGCCGCAAGCTCGACCAAGTGATGGAGTGGGTCCACAGGCGCGAGGCGTGGGACGCGACCGACCTGCTGTCGGTCAACTCGGCCTCGGCGGTCGCGCACGACCTTCTCGCAGGCATCGCCAACACGGACAGCCGTGAGTTGTCTGGCATCTGGTCCACCGCGGACGGGATCCTCGCCGCCTACCGGTCCACCGCGACCCTCGACGCGGCGTGCCACCCGAACTTCGACCCGGAGGCCTTCGTGCGCTCCGGCGACACAGTCCATCTCGTCGCGCCCGCGACCCGGGCCCACCAGCACGCCCCCGTGGTGTGCGCGCTGCTCGACCAGATACGCCATCACACCCTCGGTCGGCCCAACCGTTGGCCGCCGATGCTGTGGGCGCTCGACGAAGTCGCCACCATCGCCCCGCTGCCGAACCTGCCGGGCATCGTCGCCGACGCCGGGGCCCAGGGTCTGCTCGTACTCGCCTGCCTGCAGGACCTCTCCCAGGCCCGCCACCGCTGGGGCTCCCGGGCAGACGGGTTCCTCACCCTGTTCGCGACCACTCTGATGCTGCCTGGTGTCGCGGACCCGGTCACACTCGACACAGTCACCACCCTCGCCGGGAAGGTCGACCGGCCGCAGTACTCGACCAGCCGCGGCCGGCTCGGCACCCAGCAGACGATGAGCACCCGGCCGCTGCCGCTGCTTCCCGAGAACGTGATCGCCCAAGGGCGCGCCGGGCAGGCCCTGCTGCTGCGCGCCGCCTACCCGTCCTGGCTTCCGCTCACCCCGTGGCACTCGACGCCCTGGGCGCTCCAACTCCTGCAGGCCGAAAGGAGCCCGATATGACAGCCGCACCTATTGAGAAGCTCCTGTACAAACCGGAGGAGGCCGCCAAGGCGCTGGGGATCGGGAGGTCGAAGATCTACGCCCTGATGGCATCCGGACAGCTCGAGTCGGTTCTCCTCGGTGGCAGCCGACGGATACCCCTCGACGCCATGCACGCCTTCATCGAGCAGCTGCGCGGATCGCCGTCGGAGGAGGCCGGTACCATCGTGGCCTCGCCGAACGCGGCCTTCACCACCTAGAGCAAAGGACAGCGTCCATGGCTCACATCACGAAGCGCAGCACGGTCTCCGGCGAGCCCCGCTACGACGTGCGCTGGCGCGTAGCCGGTAAGGACCGTCAGCGGACCTTCCGGCGCTCCGCCGACGCGGTGACCTTCAAGCGGGAGATCGAACGTCAGGAGCTCACCGGCGTCGCGTTCGACCCCAAGCGAGCCGAGATCACCGTCGCTGAGTATGCCCACGGCTGGCTCCCGTCACGACGCCGAATGGACGGAAGCCCGCTCGCACCACGCACCCAGGAGTTGTACAGGTACATGCTTGATCGGTTGATACTCCCAACACTGGGAGATCGCCCCATCGGAGAGCTCCGCGTGACTGAGATCAGAGCTTGGCACGGCGACACCGCCGACAACGTCACGCCATCCCAGGCTGCCAAGGCATACCGGCTGCTCCGAACCATCCTCAACACAGCGGTTGAAGACGAGCGGATCATCTCCAACCCTTGCAAGATCCGTGGTGCCGGCCAGGAACGGTCGGCGGAGCGCCCGTTCGTTGACGCGGAGATCGTGCTCCAGATCGCCTCAGCGATCGACGAGCGGTATCGCGCCCTGATCCTTCTGGCAGGTTTTGGGGGACTGCGCCTTGGCGAGCTGCTCGGCTTGCGCCGCTACGACATAGACCTTGCCAAGTCCACCGTCCGAGTGCAGGAGCAGGTCGTCGAACTCAAGAACGGCGACCGACTCGTGACACCGCCCAAGACAGCCGCTGGGATACGCAGAGTCGCACTCCCCAGAGCTGTCGCCGACGCCTTGGGGGTTCATCTCGACAGATACACGGGGCCCGATCCGCGTTCGCCCGTGTTCACCGGTCCGCTCTCCGAAGGTCTTCGCCGGGCGACCTTCTACACGGAATGGGCTAAGGCGATGAAGGTCACCAAGCAGAAGGGACTGCACCTTCACGACCTCCGACATGCCGCTGGAACCTTGGCCGCCCAGCAGGGAGCAACGATGCGCGAGGTCATGGCACGCCTCGGTCACGCCTCACCCGCGGCGGCACAGCGGTACCAACATGCGGCGGAGCGCAGGGACAGCGTCATCGCCGACGCTCTGCAGACGGTGATCGAGGCGGCGCAACGCATGGACGAGGCTCCTGGACGCATCGACGAGCCAGCGGTCTCTCAGGGTGATGCGGGATGGATGCGGGATGATGGCGCCGAAGCCCACTCTGACAGGGCTCGATCGGACGCCGAAAATCCAGTACCACCAGCCGATCTACCGAGAGCGAGCGACGGGAATCGAACCCGCGTTCTCAGCTTGGGAAGCTGATGTTCTGCCTCTGAACTACGCTCGCAGCGCCGGCCAGACTACCCGACCGCCCTAAGCCGTCGCCCGGCCTGCGACAGGCGGGAATGTGCGAACGTGACGCTGTGACGTACCGAGTCGCAGCCTTCGTGAAGGGCATCAATGTCGGCGGCAACCAGATGGTCGAGATGGCGACCCTACGCGGCCTGCTCGAAGATCTTGGCCTCACGGACGTACGGACACACCTGCAGAGCGGCAACGCCGTCTTCGGGTGCAAGGCCGCGGAACGGGCCTCGCTGGCTTCCCGCATCGAGGGTGCGATCGAGTCGAAGTTCGGGTTCCGGCCGGTGGTCGTTCTCCGGTCTGTCGAGGAGATCGAACGGGCGATGGCGGACGATCCTCTCGCCGCCCTGGCTAGTGATCCCGCCAGGCACCTGGTCGGGTTCCTGCGGGACGCGCCGGCGGCCGCCGCTTCCAAGGCCGCGGAGGTGCTGTCGGTGGGAGACGACCTTGTGCGGGTGGTCGGATCACACCTCTATATGTGGTGCCCTTCAGGGATCAGCCGTTCGCCGCTGTTCAAGGTCAACTTCGACAAGGTGCTCGGCACTCCGGTGACCACGCGCAACTGGAACACCGTCACCAAGGTGGCCGGGCTGCTCCGGTCCTGAGCTACCGGGTTGAGCCCATCCCCAGGAGGTCCCACGCGCCAGACCCCGCCCGGCACCTCGGCTACCGTGCCCGTCGTGATCTTGTCCGACCGGACCATCCGCGAGTTGCTCGAGTCCCGCCGGATCGTGATCGACCCCCTCGATCCTGCCTGCATCCAACCGTCGTCGGTAGATCTTCGGCTCGACCGCTTCTTTCGGGTCTTCCGCAATCACACGATGCGTGTGATCGATGTCAGGGAGGACCAGGAGGAGCTCACCGAGCTGGTCGAGATCGAAGAGGACGACGCCTTCATCCTCCATCCCGGTGAGTTCGTTCTTGGTTCGACGGCAGAGCGTGTCGCGCTGCCAGATGACTTGGTGGCCCGCCTGGAGGGCAAGAGCAGCCTCGGCCGGCTGGGGCTGCTGATCCACTCGACAGCGGGGTTCGTCGACGCCGGCTGGGATGGATACCTCACGCTCGAGCTTTCCAACGTGGCCAACCTGCCGATCACCCTCTACCCCGGGATGAAGATCGGTCAGATCAGCTTCCTGCAGATGACCACCCCAGCGGAGCATCCCTACGGGTCGAGCCAGGTCGGCTCGAAGTACAAGGGCCAGCGCGGCCCGACTCCGAGCCGCTACTTCGAGAACTTCCAGCGCCGGCGCTGACCCCGCCCCGAGTGCCTAACGAGGTTCGCGCGATTGGGGGCGCCAACCTCTTCAGGCCGCCCCGTCCCTCTGGAACATCGACAGCAACTCGACCGGAATCGGGAAGACCAGGGTGGAGTTCTTCTCCGCGGCGACCTCGGCGAGGGTCTGAAGAGTCCGAAGCTGAAGTGCTCCCGGGCTGGCGGTCAGCTTGTCCGCGGCCTCGGCGAGCTCGGTGCTGGCCTGAAGCTCACCGGTCGCGGCGATGACCTTGGCGCGCCGCTCTCGCTCAGCCTCTGCCTGCTTGGCCATGGCCCGCAGGAGTTCCGCCGGCAGGTTGATGTCCCGAACCTCGACCTGGCGCACCTCCACCCCCCACTCGGTGGTGCTGCGCGCGATGGTGGCGCGCAGCTCGCTGTTCACGTCCTCCCGGTGGGCGAGAAGGCTGTCGAGCTCGTAGCGGCCGATGATCGAGCGCAGGCTCGTCATCGCGATCCGCTGGCTGGCGAACCGGAAGTTGTCGACGCCGATCACCGCCCGTACCGGTTCGATCACTTGGAAGTACACCACGGCGTCGACCTGGATCGTCACGTTGTCCTGGGTTATGACCGCTTGGGAGGGAATGTCCACTACCTCCACACGGAGGTTCACCTTGACGACGCGATCCATCAAGGGGATCCGGATGACCAGACCCGGGCCGCGAGGCCTGCCCAGAACCCGCCCAAACCGGAAGAGAACTGCCCGCTGGTACTCGGGTACGACGATGAACACCGAGCGGGCAAGGATCAGGCCCGCGACTATCACCACAGCGATGACGATTCCGGCGATGGTTCCCGCGCCGGGGCCGCTGGCCAATCCGAGAGTGCTGGACATGCAACGAGTATCGCCTACTCCACCCCTGCATGCACAGGACCTTTGGGTCCGCTCCGCCCTCCTCAACGTTGGAACAAATCTGGCCGATCGGTCCCGCACAGTTACCGTGCCTGACGGTGTTCATGTAGAGTTCGCCGGCTAAGTCAAGAGGCTCGATTGGGTGTGAAAGCCATAGACCTGCACGCTCGGGTTTCAGGACCCAGGGATATGGTGAGGCACCTGGAGTGGGAACCCGCCACCTGCTCCAGGAGAGCGGTACCGAGATCCGCCGCTCGGGCCGCTCCGCTGATGGCGCCCGCGAGGGCGCCATCAGTGTTTCTTCGCCCGGTGAACCATCAGCTAGTGGTGCGTCGCGGTGGTAGCTGAAGCATTGAGAGTGGCTCGTGCCCGTCGTGCTTTGGCGAGGATGGCTTCGGCAGTTTTGGTCCAGACGAAGGGTTTGGGGTCGTGGTTCCAGTGCTCGGCCCAGGTCTCGATGGCTTCGATTAGAGAGTCAACGGAGTTGAACACGCCGCGCTCGAGGCGCCGCTTGGTGAGGATTGAGAACCAGCCCTCTACGAGGTTGAGCCAGCTCGAGCTTGTCGGTGTGAAATGAAGATGCCAACGGGCTCGGCGGGGATGGGCGAGCCACTCGGCGACCGGTGGTGCTTTGTGAGCCGACAGGTTGTCCAACACGACGTGGATCTCCAAGTCCTTGGGGACATGCAGGTCGATCAACTTGAAGAAGGCCAGGACGTCCTTGGCTGTATGGCGTTTGCGGGTGTCGTAGAGGACCTCTCCGGTGGCCACGTTCATCGCTGCGAACAAGTCCGTGGTGCCATTGCGCTTGTAGTCGTGGGTCATCGTGCCCGCCCGGCCTCGCTTCATCGGCAGCGACGGTTGGGTTCGATCCAGTGCCTGCACCTGGGTTTTCTCGTCGAAGCTGAACACTGCCGCGCGCGCCGGGGGGTCCAGGTACAACCCGACGACATCGACCAGTTTGGTCTCGAAGTCAGGGTCATTGGAGACCTTGAAGCTGTCGACCCTCCACGGCTTGAGGTCATGCTTTTGCCAGATACGAGCGACCGTGTCCTTGCCGATCCCGTGACGATCAGCCATCAAGCGAGTGGTCCAATGCGTGGACTCGTCATCGGGACGCACGTGCAAGGTGTCATGCACCACCGCGTCTTCCACCTCCGCTGCCACCCACGAACGCCGACCGCGGCCTTCGGCGATCCTGCCAACACCTGCAACGCCCTCGGTCTCGAAACGACGCCTCCAAGACCGCACCGAGTTCGAGGCCACCTTGACCCGCCGGGCCGTCTCATAGACCGATACGCCATCAGCGGCCAACAGCAACGCCTTCGCCTGAGTCACAGTCCTATACGGAAGCGACGACGAGCGGGCCATTCGCTGTAACTCCTCCCGCTGCTCGGAGGAAACCACGAGAGGACGCGCTGCCAGCACCGATACCATGCTGACAGCCTAGACACCTCAGCTATATCAGCGACGGACCACTAGGGACCCGAATTGCTGGAAATGTTGGCGCAGCTATGCGCCTGCGGAGGTCGCTATCGCGACGACGGGCTGGTTCAGCGGGTGATTGCCTTCGTCGCCGTAGAAGGGCGCGTCCCCGAAGTTGAAGACGCTGCCATTCGACGCGGTCAACCAGTAGCCGCCAGTTGCGGGGTCTACCGCCATTCCGACTATGGGAGCGAATGTCTCCCCCGCCGCGGAACCCTGAAAGATCGCTCCGGGTCCGAAGTTGAATATGCCCCCGTCCCGAGCGACCATGTAGTAGCCACCCTCGGGAGTCTCAGCCATACCGACGACAGGCTGGTTGAGTTGCGTTCCTCCTTCGGACCCGTAGAACGTTGCGCCTGGGCCGAAGTTGAAGATGCCGCCGTCGGAAGCAACGAGGTAGTAGCCACCTTGGGGTGTGGCCGCCATCCCCACGATTGGCTTGTTGAGGTGGGTGCCGCCTTCGGAGCCCCAGAACGGAGCCCCGAAGTTGAAAATGCCGCCGTCGGAGGCGACCAGCCAGTAGCCACCGGTCACGGGATCGACGGCCATTCCAACCACCGGGGCGTTGAGTCGCATGCTACCCGTCGACCCGTAGAAGGGGGCGCCGCCGAAGGTGAACACGCCGCCGTCCGAGGCGACCATGTAGTAGCCGCCGTTAGCCGCGTCCGACATGCCGACAATCGGCTTGTTCAGGTGTGCCCCGCCTTCGGAACCTTCATAGGGCGCGCCGCCGTGGGTGAATAGCCCGCCGTCGGAGGCGACCAGCCAGTAGCCGCTCTGCACGACCTCCACGTCGAACACTGTTCCGGGGAGTCCGGTTGCGGACACCGAGATTTGGAACCCGCCGCCGGTCGAGCCCGCAACCAACTCGGATGCGACCGCGTAACCGGACGAGTCGGTGGTGGAGACGCACTGGGTCTGGGTGGAGCCGGCCCCGCTGCATCCCGAGAAGGCTGCCCCACCCATAGTGTCGGGCGCCGCGAAGGTCACGGGGATTCCGGCGACCCCGTTGCCGTACGCATCAGTGACCTGCGCGATGAGCGGGCTCGCGAAGGGGTTGTAGACAAGGGCGCTCTGGCCGTCGCCCAGCACCGCCTGCATAGCCACGGCCGGGCCTGGCGTGATGGCGAAGGTATTGCTCGATACCGGAGCCGTATCCACGCTCGTCGACTCGGCGAATGTGTAGCTGCCGTTCGCCAGTGTGGGATTGGTGACGCCGGTTGTGTTGACCGTGACCGTGTCGACACCCGCGATCGTCGATCCTGCGAGCCCGATCGTCACCGAGTTGCCGGACGGGGAAACGGATACGGTGTTCACGGTTGCTTTGTGCCCGTTCGTGACGCTGATCGCGTAGGCCCCTGTCCCCGTCGGGAAGCCGGTGCCTGAAGGGCCGGCGAGGTTGACCGAGCAGGTCGGCTGGCAGGCCCCGTTCGAACTGGTCGAGAACGAAATCGAATAGCTCGCCGTCGCTCCCGCCAGCGAGGTGGACGGGACGACCGCGCCACCGGTCAGGGAGACCACGTTCTGCAGGTGGAAGCTTGTCGAGACGCCGGAGACCGAGGCGGACACGAGATAGCTCCCGGGTGTCGAGTTGGCGGTGAGAGGCACGGATGCAGCTGTTCCGTCAGTACCGGTCGTCTCGGTATCAGACGTCTGGCCCGATGAGAAGGTGGCCGATGCGCCGCTCGCAGGCGCTGTGAACGTGACCGAGGCGTTGGGGATGGCGTTGCCGCCCTGGTCTGTTAGCCGGATGTCGAGGGTCTGCGGGAAGGTCTGGTTGATCGCCGCTGTCTGGGGAGTGCCCGAGACGACCGTGAGTAGCGCCACTGCGCCCACGACGATTGGGTAGGCGGGGCTCGCCGCCACCCCGTCCTCGCTCGTCGACTCGTAGATCGAATATGAGCTGGAGACGACCGTCGGATTGGTCACTCCCTGGACAGTCACCGTGACGAGAGTCGATGCGGGGACCGCGGACCCGAGTGTCAGCACAGCCTCTGAAGGTGCCGGCAGGTCCACGGCCGAGGGCGAGACCGACGTGGCACCGGACCCGACACTGTAGCTGGACGCCCCGGTCGGAAGGATGGTCCCGGTTGGCATGTCCAAGGTGATGGTCTGGCCCGACACCAGTGCGCCCGTCGACGACGTGGTGAACGGAACTGAGTAGATGACATTCTGCGCGCCCTCGACCGAAGAAGGATCGAGGGTCACGGTGCCCGGTTGGACCGTATTGGACGTATTCAGTAGTGGGAATGTCGCGCTGTACGTGATATTGGACGTCGTCACCGACGCCGTGACGTCGTACCCGCCCGCGGTGGCATTGGCCGTCGGCGGATCACCTGCGGCGATGCCGTCCGACCCAGTCGGGACCGTCTCGGAACTACTGCCGCCGCTGAACGTCGCCGTGGCACACGAGCTTCCGCCGGAGCAGGTCGGGGCCGAGAACACCACATCGATGCCCGCGCCTTCGGCATTGCCGTACCCGTCGCGGAGGATCACCACGAGAGGGTCGTGGAAGGTGGTCCCTACCTGCGCTGTCTGGTTGGCTCCTGATACCACCGAGACACTGGCCACGGCCGCCGGGGTGATCGAGTAGACGTTGGTGGTCGGCACGGCAGAGGTGTCAGCCGAGGTGCTCTCGAGAACGGAATTGCCCGTGGAAGTCGCGGTCGGGTTCTTGACCCCGGCGATCTGCGCCGTGACCGACGCTCCAGCGCCCACGGTTGAGACGCCAAGGGTGACCTTGACGGAGGATCCGCTCGGCGTCGCGCTGGTTACTACCACGGGGCCACTGCTCGCGCTCACTGTGTAGTTGCCGCAGGACACGCTGCAACTCGGAAACACCGTCCCCGCCGGGGCCGAGAATGTGATGGTGGACCCGAGTGAGAGACCGCCCGTAGCCGACGTGTGGAACGTAAGCGTGTAGTCCGTGGTGTTGCCGGCGGTAGTGTCGCCGGGCTTCACGGTTCCCGGCGTCACAGAGGTGGCCGCGCCGGCCGCCGGAGCGGCCATGACCGCACTCGGGAGCCCGATGAGGACAAGGCCGGTTGCAGCCGACCTCGCGATTCGCATGAACCGAGCCACCCTTGGGATACCGCCCCTGATCATGCGAGCGCTATTCGCCGCGGGCACGGACGTCACCTTCTGACCTGATCCGTTGACGCAGCCTCCGATAGCCTACGGATCAGACGAACCCGGGCAATTGCGAAGTGACGGCTGATGGAGACATCCGACCGCGATCAGGTCACGCCGGCGTCGGAGAGCTCGCTGATCTGCTCCCAGGTGTAGCCGACCTCGAGGAGCACTTCCTCGGTGTGCTGGCCGAGCTCGGGCGTCTCGGCAACCGCCCGCGCTGGTGTCTCGCTGAAGCGAACCGGCGACCCTGGAACGATCGACTCGCCCTGGCTGCCTTCCGCTCTCACGAGATAGCCGTTCTCCCACACGCCGGGGTCGGCCACCACCTGCGAGTGATCGCGCACCGGTGCGTGACGCATACCCGCGGCAGCGAGGCGTTGGCACCACTCTGAGGTCGTCCGCTCGCAGAAAGCTTCGTCGAGGAGAGGGAACAGCCTCGCCTTGTCCTGCTCGGAGTAGAGCGGCTGAGGGAACTGCTCGGCCAGGTCCGGCCGGCCGACCAACCGGTAGAACTCCTCTCGGACGGACCCGACGATCCCGACTACCGCGATCCAGCCGTCCGCCGTCTTGAAGATGCCGTAGAGCCCCGGTATCAGGGGATGGCCGCCGTTGGACGGCCCGGCAACAGACCCGGTCATCAGGAAGGCCGTGTACTCGCTCGCCTGCGCCCATATCTGCCCACCGAGGAGCGAGACGTCGACCCGCTGACCCCTGCCGGTACGGGTGCGGGCGAGAAGCGCGGCGAGTATGCCCCCAACCATGTTCTGGCACGCGATGTGGTCGGCGATAGTGGCCCCGATCGGCGAGGGGTCGCCGTCGGCGCGCCCGATCGTGCTGATGATCCCGCCGGCTGCCTGACCGCTGAGATCCGCTCCTTCCCGCGTGGCGTCGGGTCCTACAGGGCCAAAGGACGACCCCGTGGCGTAGACCACGCTGGGATTCCTGGCGGACACGTCCTCGTAGCCGAGCCCCCAGGCCTCCATCGTTCCCGGCTTGAAGTTGGTGATGACCACATCGGCCGTGTCTGCAATCCGGAGGAAGGCGTCCCTACCCGCGGGGGATCGCATGTCGAGCGTTACGCTGCGCTTCCCGCGGTTGCAGGCGGTGAAGTACGCCGAGCGCGTGTCTCCTTGTGCCACTGGCAGCCAGCGACTCTGGTCTCCGAAACCGGGCAGCTCGACCTTGATCACCTCGGCACCCCAGTCGTGCAGCATCGCGGCGGCCTGCGGACCCTGCACCAGGAGTCCCGCTTCCACGACGCGAAGCCCGTCGAGCGCGCCCATCGGACCGCGCAGCTCAGAACAGCAGCCGCTCGTGCGCGGCGCGCTCCTTAAGCAACTCGTCACGGTGGTTCATCCGGTTCCTCCCTTCCGCGTCGATGCCGCGGCCTCGTTGCGGATCATAGGCCGAGCCTGGCGCTGTCCCTCGGGCGGAGGTTAGTGACCGTCGCCCTGCTGCTGGTCCTTGCAGTTGGCGTCTGACCACTGTTGCAGCTGTCGGAAGACGTAACCCATGTCGTCGAGGGACTTCCTGACCGACGACGGGACCCTGTCCGCGTCGAGCTCGTCCTGGGTCGCCCCGGTGCTCGCCCACGTCGCCATGGTCTTGAGGTCGGCGGCCAGGCGCACAACCAACTGACGAACGCCTGGCCCTTGCGGAGCTCCTTCTCGCAGCAGCGCAGCCGCCTTGGCAGCCGACCGGGCGAGATCCGTCCGGACGGCTCCGAGGGTCTTGTCGAGGCCCACCGCCTGCGCGGTGGAGTTGAGGTCGGCCAGGTTGGTGCAGAAGTCGTTCGCGGTGACCGTTGGCAAGTCTTCGGCTGCCACCGAATGCGCGCCGCTGGGCGGCAGCGACGTGGAGCCGCGCCCGCACCCTCCACCTAGCAGGGGTATCACGACCATCGCCAGCGCGGCAGTACGGCGCAACGACACGACGCTTTGGTTCGACGCCCCCCGGCCGAGTCCTGTCGCAGCGCCGGCTCGCCTACGCTGGTTACCCGGTCCTCGGGGACGTAGCTCAGTTGGCTAGAGCACCTGCTTTGCAAGCAGGGGGTCGTCGGTTCGAATCCGATCGTCTCCACTCCGAAAACATTTAGCTCTAGCTGGGGTTTCCCCTGCCTAGGGGGCTGTGGATAAATGTCGGTGCTCTCCTGGCGTGCGCGATTCGTGCGCGAACGAAAACGCTCAGGGCTCGTCGCGGTGGCCCTTATGGTTGGATTCCGTGTGGGCGTTCACCGACGAAAGCGAGCGGTCGGGCGTCATGCTGCTCGCCGTGGTGATCCTCGATCCGGGGGAGGTCGAAGGTGCCCGCAAGGTGTTACGGAGACTCTTGCTCCCAGGCCAGCGTCGGGTTCATACGGCCAAGGAGTCGCCGCGGCGACGCCGGGCGGTCCTGGGCACTGTCGCACGGATCGACGGACTTTCCGCAGCCGTCCTGCGCTACCGGCGGCCCGCGGGAGTCGGCCGCGTATCGGCGCGCCGGCTGCTCTTGCAAGCGGCGTGCGGCCTCGCGGTGGGTTCTGGCGTCACTTCTTGGGTACTCGACGACCAGGACGAATCACAACGGTTACGCGATCGTGCGGCCAGCGCTCAGGCGCTCGCTGGCGTCGACAGACATCTACACCCGGTTTACGACCATCACAGCGCGCCGGCGGAGCCCTTGTTGTGGGCCGCGGACGCGGTGTGCTGGGCGGTCGGCGCCGGCGCGGAATGGCAGGCACGCATCGCCGGGATCCTTACTGTCCGTGATCTTCGGCCCTGACGCGCAACACCCGGCTACTCACCGTCCGGAGAGCACGCCGGGTGCACTTCCCGCCGCTACTGCAGCGAGCACTACCAGGTTACCTGCCAGTGCCGGACCTGCGCTCGTCGATATGGATGACCTCCGCCTGCATGTGGAGCTCCGAGAGCGCTGCGGCGAGAACCCTGTCACGATCCTCCGTGGCGTGCTGGTAGATGAGGGCAGCTCGCGGACTGGCATGACCGGCCCGGCGCATGAGTTCTGCCAGCGTGGCGCCGGTGGCAGCCGTCCAGGTCAGACCGGAGTGCCGGAGGTCGTGGAAATGAAGTGCGATACCCACCGCCTTCGTAGCCGGCTTCCAGACCCGTCTGGTGAAGTTGCTTCGGCGGAGGTACCCCTTTCCATCCGGTGCAGGGAAGACGAGCGCGTCCGAACCCGGACCGACGTACTTGGCGAGGTGCTCCGTCACCTCAGGGAGAACGTGCGGCGGGACTGTCACTGTCCGCTGGCCAGCCTTCGTCTTCGGGGGTCCGAGTTGGCGCAGGCCGTTAGCTGTCTCGGTGAGCGTCTCGTTCACCTCGACAACGCCATGGATCGGGTCGATCCGCCGACGCGTCAGCGCCGCCAGCTCCCCAAATCTCAGCGAGCACCAAGCGGCCAGCAGCACCATCGTCCGGTACTGAGGGGTAACGGCGTCGGCAAGAGCCTCGACCTCGGCGATGGTAGCGACAGGTCGCTCTGCCGCGTGTTCAGCAGCTGCGCCCTTGATCTGACACGGGTTGGCGAGAATCCTGCGGTCTTCGACTGCCGAGCCGAAGATCGTCTTGAGCAGCCGGTAGGCCTTCGGGGCGATGGCGTTGTGCTCGTGATCCAGCTCGTCGTGCCACGCACGGATCCGGGCGACGGTCATGTCAGCCAGGTTCACATCACGAAACGTCGGCACCACATGATGATCCAGTAGGTACGAGTAGAGCTCGCGCGTGCGAGGTCGAAGGTTCGGGCGATGCTCTAGCCACGCTGTTGCGTAAACGCCGACGGTCTCTTTGCCCGCCGATGGCGCGATCCAGCCACCCTTGAGGATGTTGGCTTCCACGGTGCTCAGCCAGGCATACGCCTCCCCCTTGGTAGCGAACGTCTGGTCGGCGAGGTGGCGGTCCGCGAGGTGCCAGTAGCTGGCTTGGTAGCGGCCGGAGGGGAGTCGGCGTACTGAGCCGAAGTGGCGGCGGGCGGGCATGTGAGCACCTCCAGGGCGTGTGGCGACACCGCGTTGGAGGAGGCTCTTTGGGCGTCCGCCGGCCGGGCAGAGCCTCGAGCCGGGCCGGGATCGGCCGCTAGTGCTGATCGTAGCCGGCGCGTGTGTCGGTGGGGGAACGTCGGCGCGTCCCGACCTGGGTGATCCGGCCCGGAAATGACACTCGTCTGGATCTAGGTGAGGGAGGTCTTCTCACTGTGATCGCTCGCCCGATGGACAGCTGTGCTCCAGATGGCCCTTTACGAACACAGGCGGTCGGTATGTGACGTCTCGATGCCCATGGGGGTGGAGGTGTAGATGGCGCTTGAGGATCTGCCGGAGTTTCTGACTGTCGAGGAGGCGGCGGAGGTGTTGCGGATCAGTCGCACCTCGGCGTATTTGCTCACCCAGCGCTGGCGCTACACGCGTGGCCAGAGCGGGCTGCCGGTGCAACGACTTGGCCGGCTGTTGAGGGTGCCGCGTCCCCAGGCGATCGAGCGGATGGCTGTCTCTCCTGGGGACGCGGCGTGAACGGCGAGCCGTTGTACCGGTGGGCGGCTACCGATGTGCTCGAGGCGGTGGTCGACGTCGAGATGGCTGTGTTCTTGGGCCATCCATTCACCAAGGACCAGGCGCTGCTGGCGTTGGCCGCGCGGCGCGAGTTGGAGGACCGGATGCGCCGGCACCGTTGGCTTGCGATGGAGACCGCCCGCAAGGTCGGCGCCTCCTGGGCGGAGATCGGCGTGGCTGCCGGCATGGCTCCTCACGACGCCCGCCGGCTGTACGAGGCGACGTTGGCCGGCCAGAAGGCTTTCGGTTACGCGGAGGCGCACCGGGCCGATCCCGGCGTCCCGGAGCTGTAGCCGATGTCCGACGGCGCACACGAGCGGGTGATGGCCAACACCCGACTCACCCACCGAACGCTTTCAATGTCAGGCACCTGCATCACTTCCTCTATCACTTGCCCATCGACCACACCGCGCTTCTCCTCTTCATCCCATCTGCCTTTCAGCCGACGGCAGACACCTCTGCACCGGGGGTGCCCGGGCTGGGCCTCGCCGGTGATGGTGAGCGCCCGATGATGGGCTTGGCGAAGATCGCCCCCGACGGCTGGGCGTATTACGCCAAGGAGATCGCCGCGGGTGTGGAGGACTATTTCGTCGGCCACGGCGAGGAGACAGGCCGTTGGATCGGCCGGGGCACGATGGCGATGGGCCTGTCAGGCGAGGTCGATGGCGAGGGGCTGTCCCGGTTGTTCGGCCAGGGCTTGCACCCTCTCACGGGGGCCGCGTTGGGCCGCCCTTTCGGTATCGACAAGAACACCGTCGCCGGGTACGCGCTGTCGTTCTCACCGCCGAAATCGGTGTCTGTGCTGTGGGCCCTGGCGGCTTCGGAGGTGTCATCGCAGGTCCGCGAGGCGCACGACGCGGCGGTGGATTCGGCGTTGGAGTTCCTCCAGGATCACGCTGCGTTCTGCCGGCGCGGGCACGGCGGGGCAACCCAAGAGGCCACCGCCGGCTATGTCGGGGCGGTGTTCGTGCACCGCACGTCTCGTGCCGGGGACCCGCAGTTGCACAGTCATGTCCTGGTCGCGAACAAGGTTCAAGCGGTCTCGGATGGGCGGTGGCTTTCGGTCGACGGGCGTGAGCTTTACGAGGTGCAGAAGGCTGCCGGGATGCTGTACAAAGCCGCTCTTCGAGCCGAGCTCACGACGCGTCTTGGGGTCGCCTGGGGCGAGATCGACGACAACGGCGGCGCCGAGATCACCGGTGTCCCCGAGGATCTGATCCGGGAGTTCTCGAAGCGCCGGGCCCAGGTCGAAGCGGCCGCGGGCCGCCTGGCCGGGGAGAAAGAAGCGACCCTGGGAAGGTCACTGACCGGCGACGAACGAGCGGCGGTGTTCCAGTTGGCCGCGTACCAATCCAGGGCCGCCAAGCGCAGAGACGGTGGGGAGACGACGGCTCAGTTGCGGGAGCGTTGGCGGACCGAAGCGACCGCCGCCGGGCACGCCCCGGAGGGTTGGTTGGGACAGGGTTTCGGTCGGCGTACGGTCACCGGACGCGAGGCCGCCCTGTCCCGCCTCGGCCTGCGACCCTCGATGGAACTCGTGTTGGTGGAGGCGATCGACCACCTCGAGCGGTCCCATTCGACGTGGGGGCGAGCCCAGGCCGTCGAGGTTTTGTCCGTCATACTCCCGGTGCACAAGGCCGGCAGTGCGGAGGAGGTCCGCGAGGTGGTCGAGGCGGCCGCGGAGCGGCTGTTGGCCCACCCTGACGTGGTGCGGTTGACTTGCCCGGACCGCCCTGATGCCCGCCACGGCGGGACCCGTTACAGCACCTGGTGGACCCTGCAAACCGAACAGGCCGTCCTCGATGTCGTAGAGGCCGGACGCACCGCCGGTGTCGCGGTCGCACCCACCTACCGGGCGCTGTCCCGAACCAGCCTGGGCGATGACCAAGCGGATGCGGTGCGGCGGGTCTGCGCCGGCGGGGAACGGGTCGCCGTGCTCGTCGGGCCGGCCGGGTCAGGCAAGTCGCGCACCCTCGATGTTGCCCGCCGAGCCTGGGAGCAGACCGGTGTCGCGGTCCGGGGCGTGGCCCCCTCCGCGGTCGCCGCGGGGGTGCTCAAAGAGCAGGCCGGGATCGCCTCCGACACTCTGGCCAAGTTCCTCTCGGACGTCGGCAGCGGGCGCACCAGGTTGCAGGCGGGTGAGGTCGTCGTGTGCGATGAGGCGTCGATGGTCTCCACCCGAGACCTCGCCCGCCTCGTGCTGCTCGCGGATGCCTCCGACGCCAAGATCGTCCTGGTTGGAGACCACTACCAGCTCGGCTCGGTCGAAGCCGGCGGCCTGTTCCGCCTGCTCGCCACCGATGCCAAGACAGCCGAGCTGACAGGGGTGCGCCGCTTCAGTGACCCCTGGGAAGCCCAAGCAACCCGGCGGCTGCGGGCCGGCGATACCGCTGTCATCGGCGAGTACACCCAGCGTGACCGGGTCCGCTCCGGTGACCGTGACCAAGCGGTCGATGCCGCACACCAGGCGTGGCGGGACGCTCGCGACCGGGGCCGGTCGGTCGTAGTGATGGCCGCCGATCATGACAGCGTCGACCAGCTCGCCATGCGAGCCAGAGCCCAACGCGTCGCCGCCGGAGAGGTCGAACCCGAAGGGATCAACGTCGGCAACCACACCGTCGGGGTCGGCGATGAGATCGTCACCACCAGAAACGACCGCCGCCTGGTCACGACAACTGGGGCGTGGGTCCGAAACGGTGACCGCTGGCAAATCACCAACAGAACCCGGGAGGGGTCTTTGCAGCTTTCCTCTCTAGAAGGGCGCGGCAAGGTCACCCTCCCGGGCAACTACGTCCAGGACCACGTCGCCCTCGCCTATGCCGTCACCGTCCACCAAGGGCAAGGAATCACCGTCGACCAAGGCGTGCTCGTCATCGACCGGGCCACCAGCGCGGAGCACCTCTACGTCGGCATGACCAGAGGCCGCCACCACAACCTCGCCTGCGTCATCACTGAACCCCCCGGCGACGAACACACCCGCCGAAACCCGCCCGTCCCCAACGAGATCCTCGCCGCCGCCCTACGGCGCACCAGCGCCGAGAAATCGGCCACCGAAACCGTCAGAGAAGAACTCGACCAGCCACCACGCCGGCCCCCGGACGACCCTCGGGAGGCGATCATCGAGGGCCTGCGACAAGCCCAACAACACAGCTACCACCAGACCATCCGCCGCCAGGCCCGACCCCAGGCGAACCCGTTCCCGAACCACAACTCGGCTCCCACCATCACCATCGACGGGCCCTTGCTATGACCGACTGGGTAATGGCACTTACCTGGCGGCCCGGTCCAGGAGCCGTCTGGTGCCTCATTGGATGCCAACGCGACCATCGCCGGCCCACGATGTGATCGGGCGTGAACCCGAAAGCCTGTCCTAGCCAAATGACACAAAAGGTGTGAATTCACATGGCTCCAATAAACAGATATCTCCTTCTAGAGTCACCGATCAAGAGCTAAATCCTTGACATTCGAAACGACCAAGCTTACGGTCATCATATGAGACGTGGGGCGGTCTTGGGTGTTCTCGCATGCCTAGGCCTATCCACCCTCGTTCAAGGTCTTGCCGCCTTAAATCCACCAGCCGCCGGTGCGACTACGTGCCCTCAGGGTCTGTGTATCAATGGCAATATCGCCACTCAAGTCCAACATCGGGCGACTGTATACCTAATATTTTGGGGATCCTATTGGTCTAATGACAATGGAGACGTAGCTGCAGTCACCAACCTCTATGGCGCCGTTCACGGGTCGGCCTGGCAGGGAATACTTGGTCAGTATCAGGTATATGGAAACCCATCGGTCGGAGGAACCGTGATCGATGGTTCGAAGCTGCCACACGATGTTTCGGCTAGCGCGCTTTACAACGAGGTCACTTATTGGGCGCAGGCATTTGGGTGGGCCCCTGGTCAGGACGTTCAGTACATCGTCTTCAATCCCCCAGGCCAAGGAAGTAGTTTCCTAAACAACGGAGGGCTTTGTGGTAGGCACTCAGACCAGAGCGGCTACATCTTTTCTGACATTGCCGATTACTCTTCCACTCCGGAAAACTGTGGTGGAGCTAACGCTACCCAAGCGATCACCTTAGTCTCGTCACACGAATATGCGGAGGCGGCGACGGACCCTTATCTCGGCACAGGCTGGACAGGCGCGTGCGGTGGCTCCTGCGAGGTAGGTGATGGGCCCGCGAACAATGTCTGTAACCTCGTTGCAGGGCCAACGATAGGTGGATCCTTGGTGCAAGAAATATGGGATAACGCTTCCCAAGCTTGTCAAGGAGCCAGCACCCAAGGTGGTATGGCGTCGCGCATCGTTGGTTGGGCTGTGAGCTCCTCGCACGGGGGATATTGGAACGTAGGGAGTGATGGCAGCATTTTCTACTATGACGGTGCACCCTTCGAAGGCACCCTTCGAGGCACCCACCTGAACGCACCGATTGTTGGGATGGCTGGAACTCCTGACGGAAATGGCTACTGGCTCGTGGGGGCTGATGGCGGCGTGTTTAACTTTGGGGACGCGGCCTTCTACGGATCAAAAGCTGGCCAGCCTCTAAACAAGCCCATCGTCGGCATAGCTTCGTCGATCGACGGCCGCGGATACTGGCTTGTAGGCGCCGACGGTGGCCTCTTCAATTTTGGAGATGCTGGGTATTATGGATCTTTGCCGGGCGAGGGTATTACTCCGAACGGTGCAATCGTCGGTATCGATCGAACACTCAACTCGGCCGGATATTGGATGGTTGGTACGGATGGCGGAGTCTTCAACTTTGGGAGCGCGGTCTACTATGGTTCGCTTCCCGGCTCGGGGATTCACCCCAATGCTCCGATCTCTGGAATGTTTCCCACATCCGATAGTGCAGGATATTGGATAGGCGGCCAGGACGGCGGAGTATTCAACTACGGCGACGCCGCCTTCGAAGGAGCCGCTGGGTCCTATCCAGCTCAGCGCACCATTGTGGGCATATTCAATACTGGTGGTGATGCTGCCTATGCCTTTGTGGCGAACGACCAGACTGCATACGACTATGGGACAGCGAGCCTTATCCCCAACTAAATGTGGGGAGATCGGCTAGGAGGGGATCCTAGTGACTGACCGAGGAGTTCCGCTACGGCCAACACCGAGGGCGAGGCTAATGATCGCAAGTATCGCGGGGGTGCTGTGTGCCCTTGCGGTCGCGGCTTACCTAATATTCGTGTCTGCTTTCAGTACGCAGGGAAGCCACGCTCAGTTGGTGGTCGGCGATTCTCCGACATCGTCGGTTGTCGCCACTTCCGTACCTGCCACGTCGGAGTCCACGAGCACGCTGCCGACGACTTCAACGACTACTACGCTGCCTACTTCCACGACCACTCCGACGACGACTACAACGACCCCTCCGGTACCAACAGGGCCACCGGCAATCGCGGTGGGACCTGGAGATAGCGGTAGAACGATCACCGTAGAACCTGGGCAGATGGTTCGGGTAAGCCTTCCCGTTCCGGCATCTGCGAGCGCGACCGGCTGGAAAGATCCCGCCTTTTCACATGACGGAATAGTGACCCTTGTCAGTAACGCTGCGGATGCGAATGGGGACCGTAACTTCGTTCTCCAGGGCGCTGGGCCTGGGAACACCGAGGTCGTTGTCAGCGAAAATTGTCAGGTCCCCGGTGGTATGTGTACCGGCTGGTTCATGAACATATCTGTAGTGTCTGCGTCTGGGCAGTAGTAACTACTAGTAGTAGTAGTAACTATTTCCGCCTACTGCTTGATTACTACGATGATTCGGGCGAGGGCCGCTGCGCACCCGCCGGCCGAGCAAGGATACTCCTGTCCAATTGTCGCTCTTCCTGGACGCAGCGCGCGAAAGGCAACCCAACCATTTTGGGCCTTCTGATTGGGCGGCCAAGGGATCACCTTCACGACAGAGGGATCAGACGAGCGGGGTTGGTCACGCGATCCCGGAATGGCTTCGACTCCGATGTTTGTTCCGACGCGGACGGAAAGAAGCCTGGGATTAGCTGAAGGAGCAGGAAAGGTGACTCGGTCTAGGACTGACAGCTTTGTCGACGAGGAAGAACATGAGCAAGCGACCAGAGTAAGTAGAGTCGCAACCGCGGTAACAGCACCTCGGGGTAGGGGCCTTCGATTCATTCCGGCACTTACTCGCTCTCAGATCTCTCCAAAGGTAACACGAGACGCCCCAGACCTACTGACGTCAGTCAGACAACCAGATGAAGCGACAATCGTCTCATGAATGATCGCTCGCTAGGGACTCGTCTTATACTCAGAGCGGGACCACTCACCTCGCCGCTGACAAGCCTGGGACGCTGTCGGCGTATCACAATGGGCCAGCCACAAGCGGGGTGGATCCGACGACTGCCCGACCCGCGCCATGACGACGGTGATGCGTTAACCGGAGCGGGAGGTCCGGGCGCCGAAGCATCGCTCAGAACGTCTTTCCGGCCGCTCGGAATTGGGCGCCGGCTGGCCCCCGGAAGCGACCCCAAGCTGGGGGCCAGAAACAGGGTCGTGCGTGCGCGATTCGTGCGCGATCGTGCGCGAATCAGTCGTCAAACGGCGTAACTGGCCGGGACGGCTCAGCACCTAAAAGTCCTGTTCAAGGGCATAATTTCCACTGCGCCGTAGGCTGTGGATAAGTGCCGAACCTGCTTTGCAAGCAGGGGGTCGTCGGTTCGAATCCGATCGTCTCCACCACCCGCTCGGCGGAAGCACCGCTCAGATCCGTCCGCTCCCCAGGCGAAGCGCTCTTCGAAGATCCCAGCCATGGCGCCTGCTGAGCACGAGAACGGAAACGCCGGCGGCGACCAGCGCCAGGCCCGCCAGGCCCGCCAGCAGCGCGTCGAACCCAGTGAAGCTGAGAGGTCCGGATCCGCCCTGAGCCGCGGCGGAGCCCGACGCCTGCGCAATCCGCGCCCCGCTGGACCCTGATCCGTCGGCAAGCGACCCGGTACCGGACCCGCCGCCACTGCCGGCCGGATCCAACCTCGCGGTGGTCGAGGTGCCGTGCTGAGCGGCCTTCACGGAAGAGCCGAGGATGTAGTCGAACGGGCTGGACGCGTCGACCTGGTTGAACAGTTCGACGGGAGGTGTCGCCTGGCCCTGGCCCCCGAGGCTGCCGGCGGTCGTAGCGGTGAAGGCCGTCGCGCTGTAGAACTCCGTGCCCGGCTTCGAGTGGTTACCGATCACCGAGAACGGGATGTGGATCGTGATCGTCCCGCTTCCCCCGTCGTAGGAGCCGGGCACGGCGGTCGTCGAGTTGAACGCGGTCAGGTCCTTCACCCTGGTCGGTTCGCCGGCGAAGAAGCGGGGAGCGCCACCGGCCACCGATTCCATTCCCGCGTAGTAGATGTGTCCGTTCCCGGCTCGACCGGGGTCGTACGTCGTGAAGCGCATGATCCATTCGCCGGTCGTGCCGCCGGCCGCGGGGGTGACCATCAGGTTCGAAAGGTCCTTGACGTTCATGGTCGCTACGAGCCCGTTGGCGTCGCTCGACAGGGATGCGCCCGTCAGGTCGAGGTTGTCCCCTGCCGGCGTGAGACTTCCGTTGGCCGAGTAGAAGTCGTCGCCGGCCGGGTCGGTGACCGAGCCCATCGCGAGACCGGGGCCGTTGCCCGGCCCGGTGATATCCGGGCCGCCGAGCAGATTGGGGCCTGAAGCCTCGCGTACGACGACGTTCGGTCCGTTGTCACCGACCGCCCCTGTCGGACCGGTCGTGTAGTAGCCGGATGTGTCGTCCACGTAGGACAGGATCAAGGCACCGCGCGCGTCGTGGTTGACCTCCATGAAGTCCCCGAGACTGCGGTCGCCCTGGGTCACCTCGCACAAGGTGCCCTGCGTGCAGATGGGGCCGAACTTGACGGGGTGCTCGCTCGCGGTTGTCACGGTGTAACCGGGCGACGAGCCGAGCGCGTTGGTAGTAACCGCAACGTCGATGTTGAACTCGGCGTGGTACAGCTCGTCGAACAGGTAGCCCTTCGGGTCGGGGCTGCCCAGCTGCTGATTGATGAAGTCCTGCGCAAAACCTTGCGATGCCGGGGTCTCGTGGGTTTCGTTAGCCGAGTACCAGGCGACCGCGACCCGACCCCGTGCGCCGGCGGTGATCCAAGCGAACGCGTTGGACCCGGTCTTGCTCACCTGTACCGGGTCGCTCCAGTCGATGCCGTCCTTGGACGACGCCACGTACACCTCGTACGGACCGCTGGGTACGAGGGTGGGGTTGCCCTGGTAGTTCTCGATGGTCTGCTGTTGCGACGCGAAGGCGGCGTAGTAGTCCCCCACGTTGTCCGCGGTGATCGTCACGAAGTTGGTCGCGCCGCAGATCTCCGATTTGCCGACGTGCGCCGAGTCCACCGGATAGTCGGGGCAGAGCTTTCCGTTGAGCGTCGCCGTCGTATAGCTGCCCTGCAACGACTGCACCGACGACCCGGTGATCGTCCCCCGTGTCACCTGCGCCAGGTTGCCGTCACCGGACGAATGAGCGATCAGCGGGTGGCCGTCCGGGGTCACGACGATGTTGCCGGAGATACCCTCCGATCCCGCGACGCAGTTCAGGCTCCCCCCGCCGACACACCCTCCCTGCACGGCGGTCGGATTGACAACGGGATAGAACGCGATCCCGTTGTCGCTTGCCTCGAGAACGAGCTGGTTGCCGATGTTGGCGCTGGAGTCGACGGCGTCGTACTCCTCATAGAGACGGAAGTCCGGGTCGCCGAGGTTGCCATGTGCGGCGTACCACATGCGGTCGACGGGAGTGTTGTCGGCGCCGGCGCACGTGCTCAGGAACGTCTTGCCACCGTCGGTGCTGACGCTGTTGGTGAGGTTGGTGAGGTTCTGCAGGTCCGAGAAGAACAGGTCGCCTTTGGGGTCGACCAGCTCTTCGGTGTCGCCGCCGCCCTGGGGGCAGTTGATCAGGCGCCCGGTCGCGGCGAGGTTCCCCGGTACCAGGTGGAACGAGTTGCCGTGGTCGGTCGATGTCCAAAGCCAGCTGATGGTGGTCGACGACCCGTTGGGCACGGAGGTGTAGAGAGTGTCGCCGGGGGCGACCTGGATGTCCGGTTCGAAGCCGTCGCGCTGCTCGTCGGTGACGACCTCGTGCGAGAACTTCAGTGGAGGCGTATCCGCGGCTGCGTGCGAGGCGTGGTCGGGCAGTGACAGACCCACCAGCCCGGCCCCGGCGATCCCCGCCGCGGCCACAAGACGTATCCATCGACGCACCTGCCTTGCCTCCTCCGGCCGCGGGCCGACTTCGGACGTTTCGCGGCTTTTATGGGTTCGCCGCCGGGGCGCCGCACACCTGCCCTACCATCTCGCTGCGATGGCCACGACATGGGATCCCGAGCAGTACCTGCGCTACGGGGACGAGCGGGGCCGCCCCTTCAGCGACCTCCTCGCCCGGGTCGGCCACCCGCACCCGAAGCGCGTCGTCGACCTCGGCTGCGGCCCTGGCACCACCACCGAGCAGCTGCTCGCGCGCTGGCCGGACGCGCACATCCTCGGTGTCGACAACTCGGAGGAGATGATCTCGCACGCCCGGGCGCTGGAGGTACCAGGCCGGCTCGATTTCCAGCCCGGCGACCTGCGCGACTGGGAGCCCTCGGGGCCGGTCGACGTGCTCCTGTGCTGCGCGACCCTCCAGTGGGTGCCCGATCACGTCGAGTTGTTCCCGCGCCTGATCGGCGCCTTGTCGCCCACGGGCGTGTTCGCGTTCCAGGTGCCCGCGAATTTCGATCAACCGAGCCACACGCTGCTCCACGAACTGGCCGCGTCGCAGCGGTGGTCGGCCTTGCTCGGCGGCCTGGTTCGTCCCGATCCGGTCCTCGAGCCGGCCGGGTACCTCGCCGCGCTCATGGACGCCGGCGCGGCCGCCGACGTGTGGTCGACCACATACCTGCACGTTCTGCACGGGCCCGACGCGGTGCTCGAATGGGTGCGCGGGACAGCGCTGAGGCCCTATCTAAGTGCCCTGGACGCTGCCGGCGGCGGCGCGACCGAGGAGTTCCTCGCCGCGTACTCGGCCTCGCTGCGGGCGGCGTACCCCCAGGACGGTCACGGGCGGACGACATTCCCGTTCCGCCGGATTTTCGCCGTCGCCGCGCCCCTGCGCGAGGAGACCGCCGGCGCGCCCTGAAGCTTGAAGCGAAGCTCGGCATCTGCCAGCATCATCCACCGAAGGGTCATCAGGGCTAGGCAAGAGAGGCACGCAGTGCACGACGGAGAACGCCTCATCGCGGAACAGGATGTAGTCATCCGCGACCATCACGTGTTGAACGTGCGGATATCAGAGCACATGTCGGAGAGCTTCTGGCGGCTCGACGTATCCAACCCGGCGGCGCTGCGCGCGTCGATGACGACCACGGTCAGTGAGACCGACAGCTTCTTGATGCACCTCATCAACGACGCCGTCAGCGGCCAGTCAGCCGCCTGGCGCCAGCTCGCCGAGTGGGGCCACGAGAACCTGAGCCGCCCCGCGCCCGGTTTCCGGCTCGCGCCCGCTGGCTAGCATCACCGCCCATGTCAGTCTCAGGTCCGGAGGAGCTCGCGCTGCAAGCCGCTGAGGTAGCCCGGTCGGGAGGCGAGACCGAGGCAATCATCGAGGCGGCGGGCGGTGACCGCGCCGCTCTCGAGTCGGCCCGGGACCGGGTGGCCGCCATGGTTCGCCGGCGCGTCGACGACTTCGAGTCCACCGCCGCGCTGCGCCTGCTCAACCGGGCGCTGTCGGAGTCGCCGCCAGCGGACCCGTTCGACTGGCAAGTCCGGTGGGAGAGGCACCGCAAGCCCTGACTATGCGAGCGAAGGGTGTCCTTCGAACGAGCTCACCCGCACACCCATCGACGCGAGGTCTTTGAGAAAAAGACCCGGCGTGGTGATCATCTCGCTTAAGCCTCCGGCACCGGTCCGCGCGAGCAGCCCCCGGCCGGCCCACATGGCTGCAAGCGTGCAAGCGGCCGATGCGGCCACCGCTGGAGGCGCCGCCGCACCGAGTATCGACGTCTGCGCCTGCCCCGATGCCCACCCGCGAACCTCCGCCCGGACCGCGCCCACCAGGCCCTCTGGGTGGGGCGGGCGCATCATCGGCAGCCAAGAGGTCATCCGGTCCCGCCGGGTCGCTTCCAGCCGCGCGGTGACCCGCCGCGCCTGCGGGAACGCCGGCACGAGCAGCAGCGGGTCCGCCAGGCCGGCGCGATAACAATCGGCGCCGCCGACGGGCTCGGGAAACCACACGAGCTCGCGACCGGAACCGCCAGGCCGGCGCCGCCACTCACCGTCCTCCCAGTCCAGCGCCACCGATGTAAGCGCGGCGTGGTGGCGCCGCGCGCAGGCCGGGCCACCAGTCCCGACGCTCGCGACGTGCACCTCGTCGACCCGGTCGAACGACCCGCGCAGGTGGGCTGCGAGTACGCACCCCACGCCGGGCGCCATCGCGACACCGATGGCAACCGACCGCTCGAGCGTCCGCGCGAGCCGGTCACACGCCATGAGCTGGCGCACCTCTGACGGGTCGTCGGCGCACGACACCACGTGGCTTCCGTGCGCGAGTGCCACCTCCGCTGCACGCCGGTTCCCCACCGGTACCGCGACAACCGTCACGTCCGCTGGCGGAACCTCGTCCACGCCACCCCGGCGGAGGGTTGCCCGCGAACCGAGCTCACGCAGAAGGCCCGCGACCCTTCCCGGGTCGCGGGCCACGATCGTCAACGACTCGACCTCCGCCTCTCCAGCCAGGTTCTGAGCCACCCGCCGGCCGACCGCGCCGGCGCCGACGAGTGCTACACGCACCGCGCTGACCCCTACCCGAGCTCGTCCGGTGGCAGCTCCCGCCACCCGCCGCGCTTGGGTGGTGTGCCACCTGTACCCCTGAGCCTCACGACGCCGGCGATTATCACCGTCGTGCCGACGGCAAGGAGCATGCGCCGCAGGGTCTTCACTGGCTGGGCATCCTACCGATGAGAGCCGGCCGTACCTTCACCGCGACCGCCGCCAGGACAGCGACCGCCACGGCTGCCGCAGGGACGGCTCCGATGATCATGACGGCAGCGAGGCCGGCGCCCGACTGGATCACGATGGTCGACCAGCGGACCGACTCGCGGATCGTGTCCATCCACCGGTGTAGTCGGCGGAGCTTGTCCGGTGTCGAAGCCCGCGAGGTGAGCAGGACTGCGAGCCCCCTCAGGGTGCCGAAAGTCGTGCACACGACGATCGACACGGCCGGACTCCCGCTGATCAAAGCGAGGAACGCCATCGTGAACACCGCCGACGTCATGATGTAGGTGGTTACGCCGGAACCCATCTGCCAACCGAACCCGCCGGCGTAGACCCAACGGCGGTAGCGGGAGAGCCACCGGTCGTTGACCTGGCGCCGGTGCAACGGCAGCAGCGGCCCGAGCAATTCCCCGTCTACCGCGGCTCCGGCAAGCGAAACCAACGCGGCTAGCACTGCTGTTATGACTGTGTGCCCGGCCACACCGGCTCCATATGCGGCGGCGAGCAATGCGCCCGGCACACCCAAGGATGCGCCTCCGACGGCGGCACCGGCCACGAACCACGCGGCTGTGACGCCGAAGCGGTACCCGCGGACCCGTTCACCGAAGGGAGTGATCGTGGACAGCATGGACAAGCCACACGGTGACCACGTCGAACGGGCCGCCGCTGCTGCAGCAACAGCGAGCGCGATCGGGGTGATGACATCGGCGGGTTGTGTCATGCGGCCGACCCGAAGAACCTGGCATCACCGAAGGTGAAGATCCCGCCATCGGCCGCGACCAACCAGTAACCCCTCCCCGACGGGCTCGACGCCATCCCCACGATGGGCGCGTTCAGGTGCTGGCCACCCATGGACCCGAAGAACCCTGCGTCGCCGAACGTGAAGATCCCACCGTCGGCGGCCACCAGCCAGTAGCCGCCTCCCGTAGACGTCGAGGCCATCCCGACAACCGGCTGGTTCAGGTGCTGGCCACCCATCGACCCGAAGAACCCTGCGTCGCCGAACGTGAAGATCCCACCGTCGGCGGCCACCAGCCAGTAGCCGCCTCCCGTCGGCGTCACCGCCATCCCGACAACCGGCTGGTTCAGGTGCTGGCCACCCATCGACCCTTCGTAGGGCGTGTCGAAGGTGAACACGCCGCCGTCGGCGGCAGCGAAGTAATAACCGGCTGTGGCGTGGTCGGCGGCCATCCCGGTCACGGGCTGGTTCAGGTGCTGGCTGCCCATGGAGCCGTAGAAAGTGGCCCCTCCGAAACTGAACAGGCCTCCGTCCGCGGCGACCATCCAGTAGCCGTCGCCCTTCGGGTCGCTCGCCATCCCCACCACCGACTGATTCAGGTGCTGGCCTTTCATCGACCCATAGTCGGTAGCCGACCCGAAAGTCCTGATCCCCCCGTCTGCGTACACGATCCAGTAACCGTCACCCAGGAGCGTCGCAGCCATGCCGACGGCGTCGTTGTTGCTGGTCGGCCCGTTCTGGCAGGGCGCGTAGTGGTTGGCCGTCGTGTCGTCGGTCTGTGCCACCGTCGTGCAGGTCGGGTCGAAGACCCACGGCGGCGTGCACGAGACCATCCTGCAGGCGATCCGGCCGCTGCACGCGATCTCCTGGTGGCATTGCCCGTAACGGAACTCCGTGCAGCCGACTTGCCGGTTGCCGCAACTCCCGAGCGCGCATTCGCAAGTGAGGTTGTCGCAGGACGGGCAGAAGTTTCCGCCCCCGCAACCGCAGCCCTGGCACTCCCCCATGCAGTCGATGTAGTACCTGGGCCCCGAGCAGTACATGGAGCCGTCCGCCTTCCACCACCCGCCTGCGAAGGTGCCGGGCGGGCAGGCGTTGATGCCGTTGTTGATCGTGCAGCAGAACTGCGTGTACCCGTCGCAGCACAGCTGCGAGCAATCGCAAGCCTGCCCCCCGCCGCACCGGCAGATGTACGCGTATGCCGAGCCGGGTCTGAGCAAGAAGTCGACAGGCGCAACCGTCAACGCCGTGGCTGTCAGCGTTGCCTTGGTCAAGAAGCTTCGGCGTGACGTTCGGCCGAGCAGGTAATCGCCGATCCGCTCGGTCATCGTCATTGCCGTCGCGCCTCCGCCAGTGGGTTGGTCCAGACGATGTAGGCCATCAGAGCGACCAGCGCGCTGATGATCAGGAGCGCCCAGCCTGTCCACGGTTGCCCGGACAGTGCGCTGGACAGGCCACGCGGCCGCCCACAAACCCAGATCGCTGCGCTGAGCACCGCACCGATGTCGAGTGCCAGATGGGAACGGCTCGGGACCGAGTCTCGGCGGCCGAAGCATCCGCACGTCGACAGCGGCCACCCCTTGCGCAGGGCGATCCCGACAAAGATCGCGAAAGCCAGGTAGGAGGCTCCGACGAGGGCGCCGGTGATCGGATTCGGTACGGCGAGCGCCGCGACCGCAACCGCGATCTCTGCGGCGGCACCCGCCCGCACCGCCCATCGCCCGGCCTTGATTCCCGCCACATGCAGCGCCCTCGCTGTGTAGTCAGGATTCATCGCCTTCGCGGCGCCGGCCAGCCCGAGCAGGACGGTTGACGCAAGAAATGGCGCGGTGACCGCGGGAACGCTCAAAGCGGGTCGACCACCAGCGTCGAGATGAGCTCGTTTGCCTTACGAGCCAGCGCGAGCCGGTTCGCCATCGAGCCGATCACGGTGTACAGGCATAGCGCGCGACCGGCGATGGCGACGAAACGCTGGACTCCCGCTTGCCTGCGGATCACGCGCTGCAACTGACGGGAGCGAAACGACTCCGGGGTCACGCGCGGGACGACGGCCACCGGTTGGAAGAGCGTGGCTTCCTTCTGCCATGGACCGAAGTCGAGAAGGCTGATGAATACATCGTCGGGTCCGAGGGTCTCGACGACGCCGGCTCCGTAGTCCCCGCGCCCCGACGAAAGCGGGCGGGTCGCGGCGTGAAGGATCGGATAGGTGCGCTCACCGGGTCCCGGTGGGCGCCGGTAGATGGCCGCTTCCCATCCGGAGGGCGGCGTGACGGAAAAGCCGTGGGCCGTGATCTTCCTCGACGAGCTCACGCCGGCGGCTCGCGGAGCGACTCCGGATAAAGGCGCGGGTCGCCGGGATGTATCCCCGCGCGTGCCAGGGCTCGGTCGACTTCTGCGTCGCGTTCCCTGTCTGCACCCGACCTCGGCCGGGTGGTCCCGTCGGCGACGGCATTGGCCACGAGAGTCCGGACCTGATCCCATCCAGCAGCAACGCCCTCGCCCATCACCTTGCTCGCAGGGCCAGAGACGTACACGAAGTACGGCGCGTACGGAACGTCGTAGTGCTCCCAGGCCTCGCCCGACATCACGACCGGCACCTGGCCTGCGAGCGCTGTGAGAGCTGCCGGTGATTCTGCTTCGGCGCCACGGGTCACGACCACGAGGCGCGCTCCTCCGGGCACGTCGGGCACCTCGGTCCTGAAGGCGTCCCAGAAGGTCCGGCACGTGGTGCAACCGGAGGTCAGGAATGCGAGGAGGGTGTCGTGATCCACGCCGGTTACGGCGATGCTCAGGGAATCTCCCGTCGGCGTCGAGCCGGTCAGGTCGATCAGGTCGCTGACCTGCGGTCTGGCAGGGGTCGGCCTGAGACCGACCGGAACTGCGCGCCCTCTCCCCGCGGACTGCGGGTCCATGTCGGCGCCCATGTGGTGGAGGACTCTCAGCACTTCCGCATGGGCGCGCAGGAGCCCCGCGACGAGCAGTGCAAGCAGCGCTACCGCGACCGCAAGGCCGACCACGAGGGCGGTCACAGCACCGCGGGTGCGCCGGCCGGACCCCCCACGGGGTCGTCGCACGCCATGCCCTATTGATAGCGCGCTTCGGCGTCGCTCTCCACAACAGTCCGGCGCGGGATCAACCCGTCTAGGGTTGGCCCATGATCAAGCTGATCGTCCTGTACGGGACGCCCACGGACCCCGCAGCCTTCGACGAGTACTACAAGAGCACCCACATTCCCCTCGCCGAGAAGATCCCGGGGGTCCGCCGCATCGAGGTCGCGAAGATGGCCTCGCTCGACGGCTCCACGCCCCAATTCCACCTTCAGGCCGAGCTGTACTTCGACGATCAGGCTGCGCTCATGTCCGCCCTCGGTACCCCGGAGGGGGCGGCCGCCGGCGCCGACGTCGCCAACTTCGCCACGGGTGGTGCGACCATGCTCGTCGGCGATGTCATGGAAGAGGCCGGTCTCTAAGGCAGCCGGATGCAGCCGCTCGGCGTCCACCACGTGTCGATCAACGTCGAGGATGTGGACAAAGCGCTCATGTTCTACACGGAGGTGCTGGGCCTGACGGTGCGGGACGACCGCCCGGACTTCGGCTTCCCCGGCGCCTGGCTGGACGCCGGTGGGCAGCAGGTCCACTTGATCGGTGCACCGGCGCCGCCCGCGAAGGGGCAGCATTTCGCGGTCCGCGTCGACGACCTGCCTGCGGTTGTCGAGGAGCTGCGCGGTCGGGGCGTGCAGATCAGCGACGCCATGGCGGTCGGCCGGAGCCTCCAGGCGTTTCTGAGCGATCCGTCGGGCAACCAGGTGGAGCTGCACCAGATCGGCGGCGCGGGCCCCGCCGGCGTCTAGCGTTCGGATCCGGCAGGACGATGGCTCGCGTTAGGAGTCATTCCAGCACGGGTTAACGTTCGTGGCACCATGCCAGCCAAGAAGATCAGGGGTGCCCTGCTCCTGGGCGCCGCGGCGGCCGCCGGCGCCGCGGCCGTTGGCCTAGCTGTGCACCGCACGGTGGAGACGATGAAGTCGAGAACCGACCCGGAGATCGACCCGCTCCTGGATCTCCCGGCCGACGTGAGCCATCGCTACATCCCGGCTCAGGACGGTGGCTCGCTCCACGTCATTGAGAGAGGGAGCGGCAGGCCTCTCCTTCTCATCCACGGCGTGACCCTCCAGGCGGGAGTGTGGAGTCCCCAGTTCCACTTGATGGCAGACCGGTACCGGGTGCTCGCCATGGATGTGCGCGGGCACGGGAAGTCCGTCGCCGGGAGCGATGGGTTCGGCCGCACGGTGGCCGCTCGGGACGTGGCCACGGTGCTCGACCACCTAGACCTGCGGGACGTGATCATCGTCGGTCATTCAATGGGCGGGATGATCACGATGGAGTTCGCCGGCGATTTCCCCGACGAGCTCGGAGATCGCGTCGCGGGTCTGGTGTTCATGGACACCGCCGCGCATCAGATCCTCCCCAGGGCGGTGCTCCCAGTCGCCAAGCTCCTCGGCAGGCAGGTGCACACCCGTTTCAGCGCGGGCAAGGCTGTTCCCGAACGCAGCTTCGGAGACGACGACGTGTCCTGGCTGATGACCCGGGTGGCGTTCGGCCGTAATCCCTCTGCGAAGGCAATCGCGCAGGTCCGCGGGTATCTGGAGGACGTTCCGCAGTCCACATCGCTCCCCTCGTGGGTCGACCTCCTCGACCACGACGCCCGGGACGCCTTGAGGGCGACGAAGACCCCGTCGTTGGTCCTGGTGGGGTCGCGCGATCTGCTGACACCGGTGTATGCAGCCAAGCGGATCGCATCTTTCCTTCCTGACGCCCGCTTCGAGGTTCTCGAAGGTGCCGGTCACCAGCTCATGCAGGAGCGACCATACGAAGTGGCTCGGCTTCTCGACGAGTTCGCGTCACAGACATCCGCCGGCTGACGGAGGTCGCTGAGCCAGCTGATCAGTACGCAGTCTCCTCGTCGTCTCAGCCGTTGTCTCCGGTCGGGTGTCGCCTCCAGGTGCCCGGGCTGTGGCCGTGTCGGGGGGAGTCAGTGTCTGCGCAGCCATCGAAGCGTTTCGCGGTCTCCGAGCAGTTCGAGGCGGTGCCACAGCACCGGGTTGTCGCTGCTCTGGCTGGTATGGCAGGCGATAGCGCGGCTCTGCGCGTCACGATCAACTGTCAGGGTCAGGTCGACCTCGTGTGTGTCTCTGCCGGCGAAGGTGGTGCCGTGCTCGGCATTGAGGGTCTCGGCGACCTGGCGGGCCAGGCTCCACGCCAGGACCGGCAGGTCGGGGGCACCGACGAGAGCGGCCTGGGTGGCCCGGCGGTGATCAGGGTGGCCGGTCACGCCGTCGTCGTCGAAGACCAGCAACAGCTCGGCCGCGACTTCTCGGGCCATCTGGTGGACCTCGCTGGCGAGTTGATCGAGGGGTGTTTCCGCCAGAGCTCCGTCGGGGTGATCGAGGAGTCTCACGCGCCGGATACCCAGGGCCGCCGCGGCTTCGGTGAGCTCTTGGCGGCGGATCTCGCCCAACGCCTCCGCGGAGAGGCCGAGGGTGGATGCTTCTCCGTGGGTGAAGCACAACAGAGAGAGCTCGGTTCCCCGGGTGGCGAAGTGATCCATGACGGCACCCAAGCCGAAGGTCTCGTCGTCGGGATGTGCGCAAACCGCCAGTACCGCCGACGCGGCGGGCAGGACTTCGCGGCTTGGCCCGGCTGGCATTGGTCAGGCTCGCAGCTGGGTGACGGCCTTTTCCAAGGCGGTGGCGGCCTCTTCGGCGATGGCCTGCAGCTCGCCTTGTCTGGCGCTCTCTGCTTCGTCCATCGCAAGCCCGACCGTGCTCTCGATGGCATCCATGGCTCCTCCTTCGCGTCCGTTCCTGGTCTCAGGCCAGGCGCATGAACATCTTTTGCACCGAGTCAACGCCGTAGCCCTCGGCCTCGGCTTGTTCGGGTTTCTCCAGGCAGTAGAGCATCCCGGCGGCCACCAGTCGGAAGCCGGCCTGTTCGAGGGCTTTGGTAGCAGCCGAGATCTGGGCGACAACCTCTTTACAGTCGCGGCCTTCTTCGAGCATCCGCTCAACGCCTTGGACCTGGCCGGCTACTCGCCGCAGACGCTTTCGGACTTCTTCGGTTACCTCGTCAGGAAGCTGCACGGGCGTGTTCCTCCACGTCGTGGCGAACCTCGTCCATGTCGAGATCTTTGATCTTGGTGATCAACTCCTCCAACGCGGACGCCGGCAGCGCCCCGGGCTGGGAGTAGATCAGGATCTGGTCTCTGAAAGCCATCAGGGTCGGGATGGACATGATCTGGAACCCAGCGGCCAACTCGAACTCGGCCTCGGTGTCCACCTTGGCGAACACCACATCACTATGGCGCTCAGAGGCCGCCTCGAAGATCGGGGAGAATACCCGGCATGGGCCGCACCAGCTGGCCCAGAAGTCCACCAATACCACCTCGTTCGAGTTGATCGTGTCCTCGAAGTTGTCCTTGGTCAGCGCCACTGTGGCCACAGCTATCTCCTCGTTTCCGCCGGCGGTCGCCGGCAGTACGTATAACCCCATACCCCGGGGGGTATTCCTGGTGAACGGTGTGTGGCTATCGACGAGCGACACACCGGGATTGGCGGCGTCAGGTTGACGGTATCTGGGTGCGGGCAACGGGATGGGCGCTGCCGGCAACGTTCACCTCGACGGGTATTCCGCCCCTCACGCTGGCCGTCACGACACAGAAGTCTTCGAACAGCTCGAGGCAGCGGCCCATGCGCGGCCGGTCGGCCTCAGCGACGTCGAGATCGATGGTCACCGCCAACCCTGCGACCCGCAGCCGGCCCCGCTCGTTGCGCTCGGTGCGGCCGGTAACGGTGGTATGCACTCCCGACACCGGGATCCGGGCCCGGTTCAAGCAGTAAAGGGCGCTGGCGCTCAGGCAGTGGCCGACGGCGGCAGCAAGCAGGCGGGAGGCGTTCGGTCCCGCCGCTTCGCCCAGGGGCGGTGGCTCGTCGACGACCAACGGCTCGGTGTCGGCCAGACCAAAGTCCACACCGAAACGGTAGAGGTCCTGCTGATCAAGACGAACTTCGAAGGTCGAGGCGGTGGGATCTTCCACGGCGGACACGGCAGACCTCCTCGATGGCATCGGCGTCATCCCTCGACAACGACCTCTACCCCGGGGGGTATTCCATGCGCTGGCTTCGTGGTCCGCGACGGCGAGCGGCAGAGGGGTGCATCGCGGCCAATATGTGACCAATGGCCCTAGTGACTTAACGCTGTTAGCAGAAGGCTCTTCCGTACACAGCAAGTGACGTATCCACCGCCAGCGGCGTATAGCCGCAAGGGAGGAGGGGGCGATGCGGGAGGAAACCTTCGACATCGTGATCGTGGGAGGCGGGCACAACGGATCCACCATTGCCGCCTATCTGGCCAAGTCCGGGCTGTCGGTGGCGGTGTGCGAGGCCCGGCCGGAGTGCGGCGGGGGCCAGGAGAACACCGAGCCGAGGCCCGGCTTCCGCATCGACCCCCACGCCACCTACCTGTATGGCGGCGCGGCCCCCGGTTTCGACCAGCTGGAGCTGTGGAAGTACGGGATGCGGATGGTCTACTACCCCTCGATGTCGGGGGTGGTGACCCTGGACGGGGTGGCCGCCAACATGGGCAGCCGCTGGCGCCCCGACATCCTGGAGGAGACGGCGCGCCGCTACTTCCCCGGGCAGGCCGGCGGCGGCTTACTCGAGGCACTGCCGGGGCCGGCCATGCGGGAGTTGCTGCGGGCCATGTTCTGGACCCCGCCGCATCCGCGCCAGCAGGAGATGGACGAGGCCGACCTGCCGTGGTGGCAGGTGTTCCGGAAGTACCTACCGGATCTGTGGAGCCCCCAACTCCTCGACATGAGCTACACCGAGTTCCTGGAGGAGTTCGTCCCGTGGGAGCCGGCCCGCGTGGTCAGCGCGATGGGTGCCTGGTACTGCGGGGCGCATCCCAACTGGGACGGCATGATGCTGCCCTCCCTCGGGGGGACGATGCTGTTCGCCTACTCGGGGGGCTCGCCGCGCGGCGGGATGCACACCTACGCCCACGCCATCATCCGCTGCGCCATTGCCAACGGCGCCCGGATCCTGACCAACTCCCCGGTGGAGGAGATAATCGTCAGTGACGGGCGGGCGGTCGGCGTCCGGCTGGCCGCCGACGCTTCGTTCCCGGAGAAGACGATCAGGGCCCGCAAGGCGGTGATCTCCGGGGCCGACGTGAAGCAGACCTTCTTGCGGCTCGTGGGCACGAGGCACATGGATGCCGGTTTCGCCCAGCGCATCTCCGACGTGTCGCTCAAGGGCGGGAGCCTCTTCGTGATGTCGGTCATCTGCCGGGAGCTGCCGAAGTACCACGGCCGGGATGACGCCTTCCCAGAGGAGATATACCCGTCGTGCGTGGTCGGCCCGGCCGACTCGATGGAGTACTTCCAGGCGCAGACCCGTGACGCCTACTCGTACAAGCGGCTGCCGGCCAAGCTGACGCCGGAGCACCTCACGATGATGATCTGCTCGCACGACCAGTACGACCCCACCCGCACGGTAGAGGGATACCACGTGCTGTCGCCGATCTACCTCGAATGCCCGCCCCCCCAGTACGACGTGGACGGACCCGAGGGATACAACCGGCGCAAGCAGGAGATCGTCGACGCAGCGCTGGCCCTCCTCGAACGCATGGCCCCCAACATGCATTCGGACAACATCGTCGACGTCTTCGTCAACACGCCCTACGACTCGGAGTTCCGCAACGCCGGCATGTCGGGCGGCAACTGGTACGGGGCTCGGCACTCCGCCGACCAGTGGTTCGGCACCCGCCCCATTCCGGAGCTGGCCCGCTACCGCACCCCGATAGACGGCCTCTACATGTGCAGCCAGAGCATGCACCCGGGGGGCCTCTGCCTGATGGCAGTGCCGTACAACCTGATGCACATCCTCATCGAGGACGGTGTGGTCGAGCCGGCCAGCTGGTGGTACCCGTCGGAGTGGTACGTGCCCGAGACCGGGCGCCGAGCGGCGGGAGCGGCGTGATGGTGCGCGCCGGATACGGAACCGAACCGACCGAGTCGATCCTCGAGGAGTTCCCCGAGCGGGCGAGCTTCGACGTCGCCGTCGTGGGAGGCGGCCCTAACGGCCTCATCGCGGCTGCCTATCTCGCACGCGCCGGGCTGCGGACCATAGTCGTCGAACGCCGTCACGAGATCGGGGGCGGGCTGGCCACGGAGGAGACTCTTTTCCCCGGCTACTACACGAACCCGCACGCCGTGTACCACATGATGACCGACTACATGCCGCTGTTCCGGGACTTCGGCCTGGACGCCCACGGCCTGACCTTCATAAAGCCGAACGCGCAGACGGCGGCGGTCTTCTCCGACGGTGCCAGCCTGGTGCTGTGCAACCAGGTGGAGGACTCCAAGGACTCGATCGCCAAGTTCAGCCCGCGTGACGCCGCGAACTTCGGCAAGGTCATGCGGGTGTGGCACCGGCTGGTCGAGGACGTGATCGCCCCGGGCACCTACGTCCCCCCGATGCCGCCCATGGACATGGTCGAGGCCTTCGAGCGGACCGGCGCCGGGCGTGAGGTGCTCCGTCTCACCGAGATGTCACCGGTCGAGATCGTCAACGAGATCGTCGAGGACGACCGGGTCCGGATGCTCCTCCTCTACGCGGCGTGCATGTGGGGTCTCGACCCGCACGAGAGCGGCCTCGGGTTCCTCGTCCCGCTGTACATAGACCGGGCGGTCAACAAGGCCCAGTGCTACGGAGGATCGCACAAGCTCGCCGGTGCCCTGTCGCGCGAGATTCTCCGCCACGGCGGGGTCGTCCTCGACAACGCCGAGGTCACATCGTTCATCGTCGAGGGTGGCCGGGTCACCGGCTTCGAGGTGTTCGACGGCCGGGTGATCGAGGCCAAGGCCGTTCTGTCGAGCCTCCCGCCGCCCCTGACCTTCGGGAGGCTGCTGCCACCGGACCACGTACCGGCGGAGCTGAAGCGGGTGGCGTCCGAATGGGAGTGGGACGACTGGTCCTTCTTCACGCTGGCAGTGGCGACCAGGGAGGCTCCCCGCTACGAGACCGACGACCCGTGGGTCAACGACGCATTCATGGTCGTGACGGGCTTCGACTCCACCGCGCAGCTGCTCGAGCACTGGGACGGCGTCCTGGCCGGCCGTCTCGATGTCGATCGGCTCGGAGGGCACGCGACCGTCGAGACCCGTTACGACCCGACCCTCGTGCGCATCCCGGGGCACCACGTGAGCTTCCTGCAGGTCCATGTCCCGGGGGAGATCGACGGCGGTTGGAAGGCCCGCCGCGACGAGGTGGCCGAAACGCTCCTCGCCCGCTGGGGCCGCTACGCCGGCAACCTGACCGCGGACAACATCCTGCTGACGACGGCTGAGAGTCCCCTCGACATCGAAGCCCGCCTGCCCAACATGGTCCGGGGCTCCATCAAGCACGGCGCCTACAACCCGCTCCAGATGGGTGTGTTCCGGCCTCACGACTCCTGCGTGGCCGGCCGGACGCCGATGGAGGGACTGTACCTGTGCGGGGCGTCGTCCTATCCGGGCGGGCTGGTCATCGGGGGCCCCGGCTACATCGCCGCCGACTCAGTCGCCGAGGACCTCGGCGTGCGCAAATGGTGGACCCCGCCGCCGTACGTGCAGCGCTACCGGGAGGTGTACCTGCCATGAAGCTGCGATCGCGAGGCCTGGGCCGGAGAGAGCTACTGATGGACTTCCGTGAGTACGACATCGCGCGTGACGGCGACGAAGTCGTCGTCTCCGGCACCATTCGCGAGCCGGTCAACTGGGACTTCACCATCCGCTTCTCCGGCGACGACATCCCCGGGATGCTCCGGGTCGGGCTGCACCGCCATACGCTCTCGCTGGCCGCCCGATGGATCCTGCACATGCGGTCGAAGCCACCGGCTGTCCCCGTTGTCCCCGCCGCTGTTGCTCCTGCTGCTGCGCCGGTCCCCATCGCCCGGGCGCCACGCTCCCCACGGCCGGTTCCCGTCGAGCGAGAGAAGCCCGCGTCTCCCAAGCCGGCTTCGATCACCCACCTACGCCCTCCGGCCGCGGACAGCCCGACGGTCTCCACCGCGGCCCGGACCCCGGACTTCGGCATCCCCCGCCGGCGGGGCGTTGTACCGGTGGAGCCAGCCGAGATGGAAATGGAGAGAGTCGTCGCGCAAGGGGGAGGACGGTGACGCGGACCTACGACGCCATTGTGATCGGCGCCGGGCACAACGGCCTGTGCCTGGCCGCCTACCTTCAGCGCGCTGGTCTGTCCACCGTGGTGGTGGAGCGACGGCACGAGGAGGGCGGGGGTACCAACACCGAGGAACCGGTCCTGCCCGGCTTCCGCCACAACATGCACGCCCAGTACATGGAGTTCTTCGACATCATGCCGATGATCGCCGACTTCGGTCTCGAAGAGCTCGGCCTCCGGACCGTCATGCCGGAGGCCCAGGCCGGAATCGCCTTCGCGGACGGGCGGCCACCGGTGATCCTGCACCGGCCGGATCTGCTGGAGCGCACCCACGAAAGCATCGCCCATTACTCGAAGAGCGACGCGGACATGTACGTGGAGCTCAAGCAACGAGCCATGGCGCTGGAGCCTTTGCTGGCGGCCGGCCTGTACAGCATCCCCCAGCCGGCAGCCCTGGATGAGCAGGCGGCCATGGTCGTGGCCGGCTTCGGTGATCTGGGCGCCGGCCCGCATCTGTTGATGAAGTCGCCAAAACACGTCATCGACGAGTTCTTCGAGGCGCCCGAGCTGCGGGCCCTGCTGTACCGGACCTGCGTCGAGTGGGGCTACCCCATAGACGCCACCGGCTTCGGGGCCGGCTTCCTGCTCTTCGTGATGTGGACGCTCGGCAACTGGAAGCTTGTGCGCGGCGGCACCCACTCCGTGGCCAAGGCCATGACCCAGGCGTGCTACCGCGAGGGGGTCGACATTCTCGAGAACGTCATGGTCGACCGGGTGATCGTCGAGGACGGCAGGGCGGTCGGGGTCGAGACCCGGGTCGGTGAGATCCGGGCCGAAAGGGCGGTCGCATCCAACGCCGACCTGCGCCAGACACTCCTCGATCTGGTGGGCGAGGACCACCTCAGCCCACTGTGGGTGAAGCGCGCCCGGGCCTACAGGTACGGCCCCAGCCACGTCCTCGGCACGCCGTGCTTCTGCCTGTACGAGGCGCCGCACTACAGGTCCGCCCGGTGGGACGAGGCGATCGACCGCTGCTTCTACACCATGGTCGGCTTCGATGGACCGGATGACACGGTTCGCTACATCCGGGACGCCTACTCCGGCCGGGTGCCCAAACCGGCCGCCGGCACCTGGGTCAACAGCCTGTGGGATCCGTCGCAGGCACCGGCGGGACGACACTCCGCGACGGGCTGGTACTTCCTGCCGATTGCCAGCGCCCTCACGCCGTCGGAGTGGTCGGACGTGCGGGCCACGTTCAACGACTCGTTCCTCGACGTGTGGCGCCAATTCGCCCCGAACATGACCAGGGACAACGTGATCGCCCACAAGCTCTACACCCCGGACCAGATGGAGCGGAAGAACCTGATGCGCGAGGGCGACTTCTCCAACGGCGAGTTCGCCCCCGACCAGACCGGGGCCAACCGACCGTTCCCGGAGGCTTCCAACTACCGCACCGAGATCGGCGGCCTGTACCTGTGCGGCCCCTCGGCCTACCCCGGAGGAGGGGTCCACGCGGCCTGCGGCTACAACGCGTACAAGGCGATCGCCGAGGACCTGGGCCTGCCCAGCCCCGTCGTCGCCGCCCGAGGATATTGAAAAAGAGGGGCCGTTCAATGGCAGACATCTACACCGAGGGGTGGTACCTGGAGGTCCGCGACGCCATGAACGCCAAGGTCGGGACCATGAAGGAACTGCCCCCGGGCGACATCCAGGTCAAGGTCGAGATCTTCGGCGACGGTGTCTCTCCTTACATCCCCGACGGAACGGAACGCCATTTCCTCGTCAAGATCGAGGACGGCCGCTGCGCCTGGTACCGCGAGGTGGACGGGGACGACCCATCCATAAAGCTGGACTACCGCTTCCGGGGGCCCGCTCGCGTATTCGACGAGATCGCCGCGGGACTGGAGGACCCTGTGAACGCGGCGTTGCACGGGACGGTGAAGGTGCGCGGTGATATGCGCTTCCTGATGCGCCAGGCCCCGCAGGTCAAGGTCCTGCTGGAGGCCTACGCAACCGGCGTGCGGACGTCCTGGCCGCTCGGACGCCCCCCCTACGCATCCCGTACCGAGGAGGCGGTCCATGCGTGACGCCTACGACGCCATCGTCATCGGGGCGGGGCACAACGGGCTGACCCTCGGCGCCTACCTGGCCCGCAGCGGCCTGGAGGTCCTGGTGCTGGAGCGCCGGCACGAGGAAGGCGGCGGGCTGTGCACCGAGGAGCTCACGCTGCCCGGCTTCCTCCACAACGTCCACGCCAACTACCACACCTTTGTGGACCTGGCCCCGCCGGTGCACGATCTCGACGTGCGCGGCCACGGCGTCGAGTACGTGCGGCCGGAGGTGCAAATGGCGTCGATATACGACGACGGGACGGCCCTCACCGTGCACACCGACCTCGACAAGACGTGCGAGTCCATCGCCAGGTTCTCCGAGGAGGACGCCGAGACATTCCGCCGCCTGTACGGCGAGGCCCACGGCTATGTCGACCTGCTCCTCGCCACGCTTATGTACCAGCCCCCCATGTCGGTCAAGGAGCTGACCAGGGCGCTGGCCACCTTCGGCGTCGAGGACCGATCCGAATTCCTCTCCGTGAAGCTGCGGCGGGAGACCATCAACCAGTTCCTCGACCAGCACTTCACCCACCCGAAGGTCAAGGCCCACCTGGCCTTTCACGGGGCCGTCTGCGCCTACACCAACGACGTGCCCGGCCTCGCCATCGGCTTCCCGCTGCTCGTCGGGAAGATCGACAACTGGCACCTCTGCATCGGGGGGTCTCATCGCCTGGCGCACGCCCTGTGGCGGGATCTGGCCCAGCACGGAGGGGTGATGGTCAGCGACGCCGACGTCAGGGCGATACTCGTCGAGGGTGGTCGTGCCGTTGGAGTCCGCCTCGCGGACGGGACCGAGGTGGCAGCTCGCAAGCTCGTCGCCTCGACGGTGTCGGTCGAGCAGACCTTCCTGGAGTTCCTCGAGCCGGCGGCGATACCGGAGGAGCTGCAGACCCGGGTAAAGAACGACGTCAAGCACAAGGACTGGAGCCTGTTCTCGGTCCACCTGGCCCTCTCCGCGCTTCCCGAATATTCGGCCGCCGAGTTCGACCCCGACGTGAACCGGGCCTGGGTGGTTAACCTGGGTTACGGGTCGCTGGAAGAGCTGAGCGCCCACTTTGCCGGCGTGCGGGCCGGGCAGCTGCCCGAACCGAAGCCAAACGCGGCGGTCAATTCCTTGTACGACCCGACCGACGCGCCGGCCGGGTACGCGACCGGTCTGCTCCGCCAGTTCGCCCCCTTCTCGATCGCCGGTGGCGGGGAAGGCCAGTGGGAGAGCATGGGGCACTGGTATGGGCGCCGGTGCATCGAGGCATGGCGGAGGTACGCGCCCAACCTCACCGACGACGTCATCCTCGACTGGGTCCCCTACACCCCGCTCGAGATCGCCCAGAAACTCCCGAACATGGTGAGGGGCGATTGGATGATGGGCGAGGTGAGCCTGGCCAACATGCTCGACCAGCGCCCGCTGCCGGAGCTGGGTCAGTACAGGACGCCGGTCGAGGCCCTCTACATGGCCGGGTCGACGCAGCACCCACACGGCTTCATTACGTTCGCGCCCGCCTACAACGCCCTGCAGGTCATCGCAGACGACCTCGGCATCGAAGCGTGGTGGCGCCGGGTATGAGACGCCCGGAGGTCAGGCTGGGGGCGGGTGACGAGGACGCGTCCGGGCTGGCCTGCATGGTGGCGAGCCTGCTGGAGGACAACGTGCGCGACTTCCGCAGCCGTGCCGCCGCGGCCCGCTACGCACGCGGCGATGTGGTTCTGCGGACGTCCGACAATGACATGGCCGTCACCCTCTCCTTCCGGCCGGGACAGGTCGTCGTCGAAGAGGGGCCGAGAGCCGGGGTCACCGCGGTCGAGGGGGAGTGGATCCACATGGCCGCGCTGTGCAGCGGGCAGCGGTCTGCACTGGCCGCGCTGGCATCAGGCGAGTTGCGGCTCCGGCGCGGGCGCGGGCTGCGGGCCGCGGCCGGTGCCGGCCTGGCGCTCTCCATCCCCCCGTCGTTCTACGGCTCGGAAGACCGGTGGTGGCGTCGGCACCGTGCCGGACTCGCGGTGGCGCTGCTGGCTGCCGCGGTCCTCGCCATGGTATGGCGGCTCGACGGTCCCGGGTCGCGATGATGTCGCGATCGCGATGGGCTGACCGCGAGACTGACCGCCCGTCGGAAGGCGACGACTCGCAGACGACGCCTTCTCCCTGCGATGACCCCGCGCTGACTTCGACTATCACGCCCGCCACCGCGGCTGAAAAGTCCAGGGCCTATCAGTCCGTCTGGGACTTTCGCCTCTGGAGACAAGATCTACGGGCTGCCCATCGTGGGAGGTGAGGTTCGGGCCAGGTGCGGAGCAAGCGCTAGGCCCGAAAGTTGCCGGAGGAGAGAATGCCGAAAGTATCGAAGGGAACCGCGTCATCCCACCTGGTCTTTCCAGGCTACGTGGATGAATACGAGCAGGAAATCGGGGACTGGAGCGTCAGCATCGAAAGCTGCTTGACCGACCTGGATTATGCGCCGTTCTTCAAGGGCGCTCCGGACGATCTGTGCCAGGCTCATCATGTGGGCTATGTACTCAAAGGAAAGTTCGGTATCCGCAGAGCCGACGGGGTCGAGGAGATTTTCGAGGCCGGTGACGCGTTCACCATCGATCCCGGACACATCCCGGTCGCGTTCGCCGGATCCGAGTATGTGGCCTTCACCCCCACCGAGGAAGCGAGGCAGCAAGCCGCAGTGATGATGCCGAACGTGATGAAGTTCGCAGAAGCGCACGGCGTCGAGGTCCCGCCAGAGTTCCAGGCTTCTACGCAGTAGAGCGACGGGGG
>DATLUM010000101.1 GCA_035533095.1 Acidimicrobiales bacterium
CACATCATCGCCCCGGTCATGTGGCCACCCCGCAACTGTTGGCGCATCCAGTCGGTCATGGCCGTACACCAGCCGCCGGCGGGGGCGCCCCCTAAGGAGGGCGCGTAGGTGCCGGTCCACTGCTGGCAGGCGTGCTGCGTCGAGGTCAACTGCTGCGCTCCGGCCGAGCTGCCGCCCGCGGTCACAACAATGCCGATGGTGACGGCGGCGAGAACCGCAGCCGCGAGGCCAGCCATGAGCCAAATTGCGCGGCGCCGACTTGCCGTCGACGTCGGCGCTGGCGGACCCGCGACGTCCTCGACCGTAGCGGTCATGGCGACAGCATGGGCCAGCCGCTGCGACCCGAACAGGGCGGAAGGTCCCTAGGCGGCACGGCCGCACCTGTGCGCACCACCCCCGTCGTGTGCGACTCGCTTGCGGGCTCTCGAACCACATGGCTCAGAGAAGGACGCGGGCTAGCCCGGCAGCGTCGGTGGCGGTGGGTGCAGTCGGTGGTTGTTGGGTGGCCTCTGCCATGTCGGGGCTCCTCGCCGTTCTGGTTAGAGGGTGAGGGCCTTCCGTGGCTACCGCGTCGGGAAGTACCCGCGGCTCTGACCTCAACACGTCAAGGTCGCGGTTCCAGGACAACGACGGCGGTCTCGGTGGAGCGGCGTGCTGCGTAGACGTCCAGGTGCTTGTCGATCTGTTGCCACCGTGACCACAGCCGTTCCCGTTCCTCGCCGCGGGCGGCCCGGCTGGTGACCAGACGCGGCCCGTCGGCAAGGTCGACCCGAGCGTCGGGGTGGGCCTGCAGGTTCAGCCACCATCCCGGCTCGCCCTCGCCCCAGCCATTCATGGCCATCGTGACGAGGTTCGCTCCATCCTCGAAGTAGCCGACCATGACGCTGCGTTTGAGGCCGGTCCGCCGCCCGACCGTGCTGAGACGCAGGGCGCCCCAACCGTTGGGCTTCGGCCGCCACAGACCCAGACGGCCGCCCGTGAGACGGTACAGCCGGCGATGGGCGAACCAGAAGCGCCGAATGAACCAGCGCGGAGGAAGTCGTGGCTTGCCCTTCGGTTCGGACGTCTGCGCTCCTCGTGACCAACCGTCACCCTGCGAGCGCTGGCCTTCTGATCGAGGACTGTCGCGTGACGTGTCTTTCGGGGTCATGACTTCTCCTTCGTCGTGCAAGGTCGTGATCTCGAGCTCCGGCTAGGGTCGGGTGAACAACGCGAGTACGCACACTCCGCTCGGAACTCTCCCACTCGCCGGCTGATCACGATCTCGCCTTCGCTGGGGAGGATGCAGGGGTGTGCGGTGTTGGTCATGGTCTCAGGCTGAACGGCGGGTACTGGTCGGTCAGCAACCCGACGTAGGCTTGAACCCGCAGACCGTAGCGATACACGCCCACAAGGAAGTCGCGGGCGCCTTGCGGGTACTCGCCGCTGAACACGACCGCGAAGAACCCGCCAATAAGCGCGAGCACCCCGGCGACGGCGAGCGCGGCGAGCACGAAGTAGTGCGGGATTGCCAGGAACCACTTGTAGAGCGGCTTCCACCGGTCGAGATGCTCGGGGTAGGCAAGGCTCAGCGCGGTGTGCGGCTCGACGCCGTCATCCGCGGCGGCGGGCTGGAAGTCGAACGGCGGGTAGTCCTCGTGGAGGAACAAGGCGTAGCTCATCGCCCGCCACTCGTAGCGATACGTCATGGCGATCATGTCGAATAGTGGGCGGGGGATCTGCTCGGTAAACAGCACTGTCACCAAGCTGATCAGGGTCAGCACGCAGCGGAGCGAGCTGAGGGCGTCGGCAACCATGAGGTGAGGAATGGCCAACAACCACTGGACCAGCGGACGCCAACGGGTGATGTGGCGATCAGCGTCAAACTCCAGCTGCGCGGGATATGGGCTGGACATGGACACAGGTCGACCTCCTTGGTCTCGACGCGACCAGAAGTCGAGTCCGGCGCGCCAGACGTCATCCCATTAGACGTCAGCGGACGGTCGCGTCGGTAGAGTCGACAGTCCCGGATCCGTGCCAGAACCTCGCCGGAGTCCGAAGTCTCGGACGGCGCCAGCGGGGCTCCTCGCCTCTACCGGAGGATGCTGTCGGGGCGCATCCTGGCGGGTGGAGGTCGACAACGGGCCGCACCCTCAGGTGGACCGTCGGGATGACGGGATTCGGGCTGATCATCGCGGTGTGCGTTTACACGGCGACCGACAGCATCGGGCGGGCGCTGGTCGGGCTGTTGATCGCAGGCGTTGTCGGCAACATGCTCCCCGGTCCGGTAGCCAGGAATCGGAGGCTCTGATCCGGGCGTGCGGCCGCCTCGGCACCACCTCAGGCTCCAAGTCCGCCGGAAGGGCCCGAACGCGCCACGGGAGCGGGGATCCAGGATCGAGCCTGGTGTAGCCGGCGGCGAACCGGTCGCTCCGCGCCGCAAAGCCATCCACACCGCAGGATCCAGCTATCCCCGGGAA
>DATLUM010000102.1 GCA_035533095.1 Acidimicrobiales bacterium
GCTCCGGCCCTGTTCGCCGTGATCACGAGGCTCTTTGCCTGACGCTCGGTGACGAGCTCATAGAGATCGTCGGCCTGGGTGGCCGAGAAGTCGCGCATTGCGAAGTCGTCGAGGATCAACAACGCTGGACGCGCCCAGCGCCTGAGCCGCTGCTCGAAGGTCCGGTCCGCATGACCTCCGGCGAGATCGGCGAGCAGCCGGGAGGTCTTCGTGAACAGCGCCGAGTAACCCCGCCGGCACGCCTGGTGGCCGAGCGCCTGGGCGATCATCGTCTTGCCGACTCCGACCGGGCCATGCAAGATCACCGACTCGCCCCGCTCGAGGAACCGCAGCGTGACGAGATCGCGGATCTGGGCTGCGGGGATCTTTGCGTTGTAGGAGAAGTCGTACTCCTCGATCGAACAGGTCGCCTCAAAGCGCGCCTCCCGGACACGGCGAACGATGCTCGCTGCATCGCGCCGGGCCCGCTCGTCCTCACACAGCGACTGGAGGAACTCTGCGTGCCCGAGCTCGCCGGCACCTGCTTGTGCGAGACGGGCGTCGAGGGTCTCGAGCATCCCGGAGAGTCCGAGACTGCGCAGTGTGGTCTCGAGTTGGTGGGTCGCGGTCATGACGCGTCCTCGGCGTCGAGCTCGAAGAGGCGTTCACGGCCATGGAGGTGCGCGGGGGCGGTCGTTGCGAGGGACGACGCTTCGTCGTCGTGCTCAGTGCCGGCGACCAAGATGCCCTTCACGGTTCTGTAGGCGGGGTCGCCGACACCGATCGCCCGACGGCACGCCGCGTCGAGGCGGTCGGCCCCGTGCTTGTCGGCGAGGCCGAGCACTCCTTGCGCAGCTCGCAGGTGATGGAGCACGTTCTCCTCGAGGAGGACGGCGACGAGCTCGGTGACCGAAGGCCCGAGCTCGGACGCGCGCTTTCGGCACCAAGTCGGGGTGCGCATGAAAAACGCCACCTTCTCCGGCGGGTAGTCCGCGTAGTCGGTCTGGCGGCCGCGTTCGATCCGTGCCCAGGTCTTCACGATCGCCCCGTCGAGGAACACCTCGACCAGACGCTCGCTTTGTCTCGTGTCGACGGTCTTGCCGATCAGCCGCCACGGCACGGTGTAGAGGGCCTTGCCCACCTTTATGTAACAGTCGTTTCCGACCTTCGGTCGCGACCACGACGCCAGCTCGAACGCGACCTTGGGCAGCGGGATCAGCGCTTCGGCCTCGACGGCGGCAAAGACCGAGAGCGGTGAGGCACCCTCGAGGCTGCGGTGGTGACGGACCCCGGCGACATCGCTGCACCAGCGGAGCGCACCAGCTTGCATCTCGGCTTCGGATCTGAAGGTGCGGCCGCGCCAGAAGCTGTCGCGGACGTAGGGCATCGGGCGCTCGACCCGTGGCTTGTCCTTCTAATCCCGAATTCGGGATTAGAAGGATAATCACGAGGGTTCTGTTATCCCGAGGACGCGGAGCGCGGTCACCTGACTTCGCTTGTCGGTGGCCGTGTTTCGGGCAGTGTTGCCCGTTTCGGAGTGCCGGATTCTCGGGATAACGGGTGGTGGTTACGTTCGGCTCCTCTGTCGGCTACGTGGAGAGGAGCAGCACATGCAGGTCTCGGTTGGTGAGTTGATCGATGCGGCGGACACGGTGATCGTCGGGTTCGGGAATGCGCCGTCGACGTTGTGGCAATACCGGTGGGCGTGGTCGCAGTTCGAGGTGTTCTGTTCACGCGAGGGCGTCGGAGAGGTCACCGAGGATGTCGTTCCCGCGTTCTTGTTATTCATGGCGGCCGGACAGCCTGACGGGCAGCTCAAGGAGTGGAAACGCAAGCTGTTGCGCAAGTCGGTGCTGGTGTTGTGCGAGGTCGCGGCGACGGGTACCTACCGGTGGCGGGTGTCCCGGCAGTCGCATCCCAATGATGTGCTCGACGGCGTGTTCCGCCCTGTGCAGGAGGACTTCGAGAGGTGGATGGACCGCCGCTACCTGGCGACGGCAACGAAGGATCTGTATGCGACGGTGTCGCGCACGGTGCTGGCCTGGCTGCCCGAGCATGGCGTGACCAGGGTCGAGGACGTCGGTTTCGCAGACGTGTCGGCCGGGCTCGTGTTCCTCGGCGGGCACTACCGGCCGCAGAGCATGCGGACGGTGGCATGCGCGCTGCGGGTGCTGTGCCGTTTCCTGGAGGAGTTGGGGTGCCGGGCGGGACTTTCGGACGCGGTGCCGACCATGTTCTCGCGGCGTGTCCGTTCGGTGCAGGTGCTACCCGCCGGTGGTGTCGATCAGCTGATCGACACCGCGGATCGGGCGACCCCGGCGGGCCGCCGGAACCGGGCGGTGTTGCTGTTGGCGGCCAGGACCGGCCTGCGTCCCGTGGACATCGCGGGGATGCGCCTGGCCGACGTCGACTGGCGCCAGGCCCGGATCACGATCGTCCAGCACAAGACGGGGACGGTGCTCAGCTTGCCGTTGCTCGCCGATGTCGGCGAGGCGATCGCGGACTACCTGCTGCATGCCCGACCGGCCGGTGGTTTGGACGACCACCTGTTCCTGCGGCTCCAGGCCCCGTTTACGGGCCTGGTGGCGGACGACTTTTACCATGTCGCCGTGCAGGCCTTCACCCGTGCCGGCATCGCGGCACCCGAGGGCATGGGCCGCGGCCTGCGGGTGTTGCGCGCCTCGATGGCCACGAGGATGCTCGAACACGAGGTGCCGCTGGCGGTGATCTCGGGTTCGCTCGGACATCGGGGGACCGGATCGGCACGGCACTACCTGGCCGCTGATGAGCGGCGCATGCGGGAGTGCTGCTTGGATTTCGTGGGGATCGAGCCGGCGGTGCGGTCATGACCGATCTCGTCTCGGGCCTGGCCGCCCACGTCCGGGCTCTGGTCGAGCTCAAGCATGCGATCGGGCTGCCCTATGTGACGTCGGAGCGGCATCTGCGCCGCTTCGACGCCATGTGTGCCCGCGACTATCCCGGAGTGGACTTTTTGACCCGCGAGATGGCGATGTCCTGGGCGTTCGCCCGGCCCGGTGAGCACGTGAACACCCAGACCCGGCGGATAACCCCGGTCCGCCAGCTGGCCAAACACATGGCCGGTTGCGGTGTCGCCGCCTATGTCATCCCGGTCGGGATCCCCGGCAGAGGGCCCCGCTACCGGCCGCATCTGTTCACCCACGAACAGCTCCGGGCGGTGTTCGACGCGGCCGACCGGATCGAGCCGTCCCCCTACGGCGGGCAGCGCCAACTGGTCATCCCGGTGGTCTTCCGGATGATCTACTGTCTCGGGCTGCGACCCGGCGAAGCCCGGCGACTGCACCGCAACGATGTCGATCTTGCCAAGGGCACCGTGCATGTCCGCGAGTCCAAAGGCCACAAGGACCGGCTGTTGTTCATGTCGGGCGACCTGCACGACTACTGCCGTCGCTACGACACTGCGATCAATGCATGGCACCGCGACCGCACCGTGTTCTTCCCGAACCGCACGGGGCGCTGCTACAGCGCCTCGACCATCGACTGTTGGTTCCGCGAACTGCTCGACGCCGTCGGCGCCGCTGTCGTCGCCCACCCGAGCTCACCACCGCGGGTTTACGATCTGCGTCACGGCCATGTCGTCGAGACGATCAACAGGTGGGCACGTGCCGGGCGGGACCCCGAAGCTCTGGTCACCTACCTGAGCCTGCACTTGGGGCATACCAACGTCGAGGACACCTGGTATTACTTCCATCTCGCAGCCGATTACCACCCGGATCTGCGTGCCCTGGCCAACGCCGAGATCGAACCAGCGCTTCCGGAGCCGTCACATGGCGTCCGGTGAGTTCTACGGCCTGGTGCGCGGCTGGTTGACCGTGCATCTTCCCCGCGCCCGGCGTCTCAGCCCGCACACCGTCCGTTCCTACAAGACAGCCCTCAGAACGCTGCTGGACTATCTCCGCGAGACACGGCAGTTGCCGTTCGCGGAGATCTCCTTCGACCTCATCGACCACGCCACCATCGAAGCGTTCATCATGTGGCTGGTCGAGACCCGGCAACTGAGCGTCGCCTCCGCCAACCAACGCCTCGCCGCGATCAAATCGTTCCTGTCCTACTGCGCAGCAGAAGACCCGGCGCTGGTCGCGGTCTGGCTCGACGTCAAAGCGGTCCGGCACGCCAAGGCACCCGCGAATGTTCCCGACGAGCTGGCCGTGTCCGCTGTCGAAGCGTTGATCCGGGCGCCGGGACAGAACACCGACCGTGACGTCAGGGACACCGTGATGATCCTGCTCCTGTTCGACACCGCGGCGCGTGTTCAAGAGCTCCTCGACCTGACCGTCGCCGACATCGACACCACACCCGGTCACGGCCGCTTGACACTGACTGGCAAAGGCCGCAAGACCCGGGTGGTCCCGATCATGGACAAGACCGGCCGCCATCTCGACCATTACCTCGACGTGTTCCACCCGAACCGACGAGACGGCGACGCCGTGTTGTTCTTCACCACCCGGGCAGGTCGACGGCACCCGATGAGCCAGGACAACGTCACTTACCTGCTCAACAAACACCTGGCCGTCGCCCGACAGACCTGCGCGGAGGTCCCCGACCACATCCACGCCCACCAGTTCCGACGCGCCCGGGCAATGCAAATGCTACGAGCCGATGTCCCACTGCCCCACATCAAAGAATTCCTCGGCCACGCGAACATCGCCACCACCAGCATCTACGCCTCGGCGGACAATCAGATGGTCCGCGAGGCGATCCAGAAAGCAGGCAGCACCACGCTCGACCCCGCCCCCATCTGGAAAGGAGACGACGACCTGATCCTTCAACTCGCCGGGCTCACATAGTTATCCCGAGGAATCGCCGCCCGAGCGGCCCTAATACTGCCCAAACCCCGCGTCCTCGGGATAACAGAACCCTCGTGATTATCCTTCGGTTTGCGTGCACGCGCCGGATCGATGAGCGTGCCGTAGTGGTGGGCGAGCTCGCCATAGGCGCGGTTGAGCTTGGGGTCATACAGATCGGGGCGGTCGACACCGGTCTTTAAGTTGTCCGGCACAAGACGACGCGTGACGCCGCCGAAGAAGTTGAACGCGGCGACGTGGCTGGCCACCCAGGAGCGCTGATCCATGACGAGCACGGGTCGGACGAACATGTGCCGGCTCGCTGCGAGCACCATCACGAACGCCCAGACCCGTCGGTTCCGCCCAGTGACCGGATCGAGCCAGTTGCCGAGGAACCCATAGTCGATCTGGGCTTCTTCGCCCACGGGGACCTCCGGGCGAAGC
>DATLUM010000103.1 GCA_035533095.1 Acidimicrobiales bacterium
TGCGCCAGCGATGAAGGTGGAGACGATGTAGGTGGCGTGGCGGTCGAGGGAGACCCGGGCCCTGTCGTAGCGCATGGTGGTTCGGGGGTCTGCGTGCGATGCAGCTTCTTGCACGTCGCGCAGTGGAACGCCGGCGTCCAAGGCGGCGGTGATGAAGGCGTGGCGCAGGGTGTGCGGCCCGATCCGCTTGTTCAGACCTGCCCGTCTTGCGACTTTGCGAACGATTCGGGCGGCGCCGTGTCGGTCGAGCCGGCTCCCGCCAGCAGCGATGAAGATCGGCCCGCAGGTCCGCTCGCCGATGGCAAGGTCGACCGCTCGAGCGGTACGCGGTGCGAGAGGGATCGTGACGACCTTGCCACCCTTGCGCAGGACGGTGAGGGTGCGATGACCGCGTTCGAGACCCAGTGATTCGATGTTCGCACCCGTGGCTTCTGAGACGCGCAGGCCGTTGAGGGCCAGAAGAGAAATCAGTGCGTGCTCGATCGCAGCTCCCAGACCTGCCGCTACCAGCAGGGCGCCGACCTCGTTTCGGTCCAAGCCGACCGCGTGAGACTCGTAGTCGAGACGAGGTCGGCGGACGTGAACCGCTGGCGAGACGGAGATGAGGCCTTCTTCTTCGGCGTAGCGGTAGAACCCAGCGACGGTGCACAGTCTCCTGGCGACGGTCGCTCGAGCTAGACCCCGTTCTTCTAGGGAGCGGGCGTAGCACTCGGTGTCTGCCCGACGAACCGAGAACAGCGGCAGCTCGTAGCGGTCGCACCATGTAACGAACTGGCGCAGATCGAGCGAGTACGCCTCGCGGGTGAAGCCGCGGTATCCGGCGAGGAACCCGACTACTGCGAGACGCTCTGCGTCACTGAAGGCGGGGTCGAACACCACCAGCGAAGCAGACGGTGTTGTTTGCATTGGTCACCTCCGAGTCGGTGGGACCCGGGGCGTCGAGCCCCACGATTGAGGGCATCGACGCTATGGACCAAAACGGTCAGGGAGCACCCGATATCCTGGTCGCTTCCCGCCAGTCCGGCCATACAACGGACCGGGGATGTCATACAATGTGGTCATGTCGATGGGCGAGCATGTGATGACGGTCTCCCAAAACGGGCAGGTCTCCATTCCAGCCACGACACGGGCCCGGTGGAAGGCCCGTCGGGTCATCGTCGTCGATCTAGGCGATCGAGTTGTGATGCGTCCAGCTTCCGATAGTCCGGTGGCCGAGCTCGAAGGAAAGTACAGGGGGCGAGGGCCTGCGTCTGATGAGGCCCGCCGTCAGGCTCGCCGAGCCGATACTGCTCGCAAGCGGTGACAGTCCTCGACGCCTACGCTGTCCTCGCTTTCCTGAAGGGCGAACCCGCGGCCACAGAAGTCCGGGGCCTGCTCGACACCGGCGAGGCAGCCTTGACCGCCGTGGGAGTGGCTGAGGTCCTCGACCATCTGGTGCGCCTGGCTGGGGCGGACGAAGAGAACGCAGCCTTGGACTTGGCGCAACTCGGGCTCCTCGACGGGATCGTCGTGAACTCAGACCTTGGTGTCGCCGCCGGACGGTTCAGAGCCCGCCGCTATCACCGCAGCCGCCGCGCGATCAGCATGGCTGACTGCATCGCGGCCGAGGCCGCCCGCCAGGCGGACACGGATCTCGCTACCAGCGATCCCCATTTGCTTGATGCCTGCCGAACGGAGGGCATCGCGACCACTGTGCTCACGGCATCCGACGGCACACGATGGGCACCGCCGGCAGGGTGACGCCTTTGCTCTCGCGATTATGTAGCTAGATATCGGCTCCTACCAGCAGCGTCACAGCGCTCCGAGCGCCGACTACGAGCGCCCGATCCGCCGCATTCCGTAACTAGAGGCGCTGATGTTCTGCTCGCCTTCTCGAAGGAGGGCCCGGAAGGCAGCATCGTGGTCATCGGCCACTGGCTCGTCGAGGTCGGTGAGGTAGAAGGCGATGAACGTGCTTTCCGGTCCGGCCTCTTCGAGCAGCCGTCGCCACGACCACAGATTGGGGTGCTCCCAGTGGGTAGCCGCCTCGGCCGGTGCTAGGGCGGCCACGGCACAGGTGAAGTCCTTGGTGCTTAGAGGGAAGGTGCCCGTCCGGTTGGTGTAGCCGCAGTAGGAAGCAAGAACTACAGCGGGAAGGCGGTGCTCACTGGTGGGGTCGTTGACATGACCGAAGGTCAGACGACCGTCGTCCAGGCGAGCGACGCTGTAGGCGACGGGTGGCTTGAACCTGGGTATTCGGTCGGCGAAGCGCTGGCGAGCGGCGAGTAGGTCGGCGTCGGTGCCCCATCGTTCCTCGCTCACAACATCACCTCCGTGCTACTCGTTGTCACGCTCTCCACATTGACGCGTGCGGCGAGAGGCTGCTGTCGATTTTCGAGTGCACGGCGGCGCTGCCGCGGGCGCGAGGCGATGGGCCGGGCCGGCGTCGCGGGTCCTGCCAGGATCGAAATAGCCGTCGAGGCCTGACCTGAGCTCGCAACCTCCGCACCGGAGAGGTGGCGCCAAGCGAACGGGCGCCGCCTCGACGCGCCCACCCGAAGCCGAGGCGTTCGAGCGCGAGTACCCCGGAGCCTCGTGGCTGGCTAGCCGGGCGCTGCGCCAACTCGAAGTAGTCGGTGCCAAAGCCGAAGCCCTCGTCGCACGCGTAGCCCGCCGCTACGGGCTGTCTCACGCCGCCCTCAATGCGCTGGCCGTCATCGAAGGCCAAGGTGGACCCATCCCGGTAGGAGAAGTCAGCGCGCGGATGCACATCACCAGCGGGACCATGACCACCGTGCTCGACACACTCGAACGCAACAGCCTCGTCCGGCGCCTCGCCGACCCGGGAGACCGCCGTCGCGTCCTAGTCGATATCACCCCAGCCGCCACCCCCGTGCTCGACCGGATGCTCCCAGAAGTCCAACAGGTAGCCACCGCTGTCATGGGAGCCCTCGACGATGACGACCTACTAGCTCTTCTCGACACCTTGGCCGTCCTAGACGCCGCTATCGCCGCGGTATCGGCGGAACTGCCGGCCCCGGCTCCCCGCCGGACACCCCGTCACCTCCGCCGCAACCCAGACTCCCCCTAACCCGCCACCAGGTAGTCAGCTCTCACCCTCCAAATCTGCTCGTAGCAAGGTGAGACGCGCACAGAACAACGCCGGCACCTTCGGTCGAGAGGCTCGCTAAATCGGCGCGCCTCCTCGGTGGTCCCGACGCCGGTCGGATTGTGCGCCCGAAGGTTCAGGTCATCCGCGGCGGCGAAGTCGGGTCGGGGGCGGCGCGACCGACGACGGGGCGGTCGGGGGGAACAAGGACGTCTCCAACGCCACGTCGTCGACGTCGTCGGGCAGCGGCCAGGAAAGCCCAGCCAATGTCGCCCGTCGGATGCAACCCACACCGTCATGACCGGCACACCAGTCGCCGCGGCGACCTGGCGGCGCGACCGCCCTTCCCCAAAAGTGAGACGCAGAACTTCTCGGATCTTGCGCATGTCGCAGCGGGGTCTGGGCACCGGGTCGCCTCGAACAGTCGGGAACAGTTCGAGGCAGGGTTGACACCGACTCTTCGCCAGGTGGTGGACCCGAACCCGGGCACCCCAAGCTCACAGCCAGGCAACCAACCGGCTGCCCTCCTCACCTCACGCCAGCACTACAAGCCTCCCCGACACGGTGTACGAAACACCGGAATCGCTGTACGAAAACGATCGGAATAGGTGTACGAAAACCGCCGGAATCCGCAGGCAGGCCGTCATCGACTCGGATGTGCGCAAGATCGAACATTACGATCACCCCTGTGGCAGCACATCTAGCTCCGAGAGCGTTTGTTCTGCTGGGGCTCATCGGTGCTCTGGTTGCCTACAGCAAAGGCAGGTCGCTTCTCGGCTGGATCGCCTTGGGCTTGCTGTTCGGTCCGTTCGCCTTGGTGGCGTCGATCATCGGCCGGCGTCGCAGTTAGGCGCTTATCGCCGATTTAGCGTCTCCGGTCAAGCTGTCGACCTAATCGGATGCGCTCGCGTTCGGCGCTTACTTCCTGGCCGCAGACGTCGTCCGACGAGCGGCGACGTCGAGTGTAGCACCACGTGCTACGCTGCCGGTATGGCCAGAGAGATCACTCAGCGGGAGCTGCGCAACGACAGTGGGGAGATCATGCGACAGCTCGACGAGGGCGAGTCTTTCATCGTGACTCGCAACGGAGTCCCCGTTGGCGAACTGTCACCGCTTCGCCGGCACCGCTTCGTTCGCTCCGACACCGCTGTGGCACTGTTCCGCCACGCCCCCGCAGTCGATCTGGACAAGCTGCGTGACGACCTCGACCGAGTGGTCTCTCAGGACCTGAGCCCACGTGGTTGAAACCACGACTCGCCCCCCGAGGGGACTCATCGACACATCGGTAGTCATCGATTTGGAAGAACTCGACTCAGCGGACCTGCCTGTCGAGGTGGCCATCAGTTCCCTCACGCTGGCCGAGCTGGCTGCCGGTCCCCACGCCACCGACGACGCCGAGGAACGCGCTCGTAGACAAGACCGGCTGCAGCGCACCGAGGCGGCGTTCGACCCGTTGCCATTCGACGCCGAGGCTGCTCGATCCTACGGACGGATCTACTCTGCCGTCTCGGCCTCCGGCCGCAAAGCTCGCGGTCCTCGGGCCGTGGACCTGCTCATCGCTGCCACCGCCCACGCATCGTCACTGCCGCTATACACCCGCAACCCCGAGGACTTCCGAGGCCTTGAGCAGCTCCTGCAAGTCGTCACCATCTGAGGGCGCCGATCTGCGACGCGAATCGCTGACTCAACCAGCCCCCGAAACCATTCGGTATCGCCGACTCGGTCGCGCGTGACCCAACAGCATGCGGTGTCTGGTGGCGACCAAGAGGGACTGTTATGGCGCCGCCCCGGCCTGCGGCTGGATGGGTCAGCCTGCGGTGGGGAGTCGGGAGCCGTCGCGTGGGCGGGTGCCCCTAGAGCCTGGTTTCGTTCCCACGATGCAGCGGGCCACGCCTGGGACGCGGACCTGGCCGTCCTTCTCGAACTCCCTCACCTTCGCAATGGCGTTTACCCGTATTCGCTCCCGCGCCGACCCCTCGACCCGCTGAAGCGCCGCCGCAGCGAGTGAGACGTGCTCGCTGATCATTTCCCAGTACTGCTCGGGAGATCGGGTCACCAGTTCAACGCCGACGTCCCACTCGACAACATCGCGGAACCCCGTGCTCTCGTAGAGGGCAGTGACCAATCCCCGAGCTGCAAACCGATACATACCCGGCTGGTCCGGATCGGGTGACGGCAATGCCGCCTCGGTCGCGATTGCCTGCATGACAATCGTCGTCCACGGATTTTCCTCGGGCTTGACCCACACCGACGAGCAGATACGTCCGCCCGGCTTGAGCACCCGGGAGAACTCGGCCGTCGCCTTGGCCACGTCGGGAAAGAACATGTACCCAAAGCGCACGGAGACACTGTCGAATGCGGCATCGTTGAACGGCAGGTCATCGGCGCTGCAGACCTTCGTCTCGATATTGGCGACCCCCAGCGCGCTGGCTCGCCGTGCCGCTACGTCGAGCATCTCCGCCGAGAGGTCGGTGAGCACGACGCGTCCCCTGGGCGAGAGTCTGGCGATGCTCAGACCGGGCTCACCCGTGCCCGCGGCAATGTCGAGATGCTGCTGATCTTCAGCGACGCCGAGACATTCGATGATCGCTGCGCCGACCGGGCCCAGTTGGTCCATGATGACCGAATCCCACTTCTCCCAGCTAGCGGAAAGACCAGCCCACGTCGCTCGCTGAACGTCTCGGATCTCATCTGCGCCCGGCATCGGCCCTCCCATCCGCCGACACGATGGCACTTACCGTCGGGAGTGCACAATGCCTGATCCTCGGACTGAACCGCGATTGCACCGCGGCTCATTGCCGCCTACGCCGCTCTCGCCGCCACCCCGGGCAGCCTCGAGGCGCTCCAGCGCACGATCGACATCTGCGACGAGGCGTTTCTGTCTCGCGGCGGCAGAACGGACGACGGCTGGACCGCGCTCGCTGCCAAACACGGACAACTGCTTGGCCGGCTCGTCCCGGCCCGCTGCCGCATGAGCGGGAAACTCGACGAGGACGGTAACCCGGTGCCCGTCCGGCGACACCACCCAGACACGCCACAGCGCACCCGGCGCCGCCGGTTCGCGCTCGAACCATGAAGACACCCAAGCGAGGCACGGTCGAACCGTGCGCGCGGCAGGCTTCCTCGACGCTCGGCGGTCCGCCGCCGGTGGCGAGGAACTGCGCTTACATGCCCTGAGCGAGCGGTTGTCCGAGCGTGTTGAAGCGGCACTTCTACGACAGTCCCACGCCGACAGCGGATGAGGTTTAGCTGTCGCAGCAGGAGGCTCGCCGTTGGATACGAGGTTGGCAAGTCGCCTGCACGCGCGTCCGGGCCGCCACCAGCCACGGCGGTGTCGACGCCGAGGTATGTGCGGGGATTGACCTTGAGGCCTTTCGGCTCTGGTCACAACGCCTGCCATGCGGTATTGGTGGGAGTCGAGGTGATCACGATGATCGGGCCATTGGTTCTTCTGCTCGTTGTCGGAGCAGTGGTCGCTGGGATCGCCGCCTGGATGAGACAGCATCGGCCCGAACTGCCAGCTTCGGCGGCGGCCGAGGAGGCGCAACCACGGCGGATCTCGCTGCTGACGGAGGCGATCGGCTACATCGGCACGATCCTGGTGCTTGCCGGCGCCTTCGCCTTCGCACAGCAGCACTGGACGGACATCACCGAAGGGGGACGGTTCGCGATCCTCGCGGTCGCCACCGCGGTGTTCCTCGGCATCGGCGCGTTCGTGCTGTCATCTACCGAGCCGGCGCTGCGACGCCTGGCCGCGGTGACCTGGGCCGTTTCGGTAGCGGCGTTCGCGGGTTCGGCCGGAATGGTCAACTTGCTGCTCGACACAAGTGGGAAGACGCCGTTCCTGACGATTGCGACATCGACCGCGGCGTACGCCGTCATCCTGTGGGTGCTGCATCGTCATGGCGTCCAGCAGGCGGTTGCGTTCGGCGCCTCATGCGTCGGCCTAGCCTCGATCGTCAACTACGTGATCACCGACGCGAGCGGCTGGATGATCGTTGTACCGCTGTGGGCGATGGGAATCGCCTGGGCGGCAGCCGGATGGTGGCGTCGCGTCGCCCCGTGGTTCGTAGCGTTTCCCCTCGGGCTTCTCGTGGCGCTCATCGCGCCGGCGACGATCGACCAGCCGAGCGGACTTCGATTCGCGCTAGGGATCGCCACCGCCACGACGGTAATGACGTTGGCCGTCGTCGCGAAGTTCACGCCCGCTCTGACCCTGGGCTCGGTGGCCGAGCTCGGCTACGTCATCGGCGCCGTGACCTACTACTTCGGCGACACGCTGGGCGTGCCGGCGTCGCTCGCGATCTCCGGGCTTCTGATCCTCTTGATGGCTGCCGCAGCGGCGCGCTGGCACTGGTTCGGCCGCCGTCAGCAGCCGCCGCCATCGCCGCCACCCGAGGATGTCGGTCCCACGGACCAGTCGCGCGCGCCATCTGGGCCGGGGACCGCTCTGCGGTCTGCGCGGTGACCGGGACAGCGGCACTACATCGCGGTCGGACCTCGCAGCGACCGCCGCTCGGAGCATCGTGATGTAGGCATGCCGCCTTCTTCGAGGCTAGCCGTCCTCATTGCTCTCGACCCGTTCAGCATCGCCGTCGGATGCCCGCTCAAGCCGTGCACACGGTCTCTTGGATCAATCGTCGGGACTTCCTCGGGGCCGAATCAGCGCGCTGCCTTGCCGCCCGCAGGTCCGACGGACCGGCGTGGCGGCGAAGCGTTCCCAAGCCACGTCCGTACGACCATGCCGATGACGAAAGCCGGCGTGCTGAGCCCGACGATGCTCCCCATCAACGTGCCCACGAACACATCGGAGCGGCTCACCGGCTCACCGCTGTCGTTGACGGCCGTAAGCGGGTCGTAGCCGATGATGGCCACGCTGATCGTGAGAACGGGCAACAAGACAGCGGCTGCGAAGAGGAACCACTCTGCCCAGGAGGGCCGCCAGAACATAATCGGCCGCCTGACAAACTGGACCGGGTGGGGTTCCTGCTCGAGGCAAACTCGCTGCGCTGACGACCACCGCACCGCCGGGAGCGAGAGACCCTGGCCCGCGGCTTGCGTCCTCCCTGGACGCTAACCGCAGGCTTCGGCGAGGATCCGTTCGGCAGCCAGGACCAAATCGTCCACGACAGTTGTCGGCAGAGGCGGTAGCTCCATTTGCCCCTGACTTGTCACCTCTAGCACCACCTTCACCTTCCTGGAGCTGCCGTTCCGGGCGGTCTCCATCTTCGGTCCGGTGTTGCGTAGGGTCGCCTGCAAGAGGGGGTGGCGGTGCTTGCTGCGGGCGCAGTCGAACGCCACCCGCAGGGACCCCAGGGGTCCGTTGCGGCGGTGCCTGCTCATCACGTAGCACCAGCGACAGACGGGCTCGGCGGACATGTCAGATGCCTACCCCGATCCGGCGGTTTTGACGCGCTGCCAAACGACCGCCGTTCCGAGATGAATCGCGGCCAGCGGGTATATGCAGCCGATGAAGAGATCACGCGGCGCCGTGACCCCGGAGCGCCAAGTCGAGCTGTGGGAGGCGTTCGTCGATTCGTATACCTCGTCGCGGACCCGCACGGCCGTGGACCTATTCCTGCGGGCGCTGATCGGCGGTCCTCGCCGCCAAGAGGACTAGGCCGTCGCCTAGAAGACGGTATGCCCGAATGGCGGCTGGCCGGCCTCCCGGTAGCGGTCGGAGAGAAGTGAACGGATCAAGACTCTGCCCACCTTGGCTCCACCACCTGCGTAACACGTCTCGCGCAGGACGAGAATGGTGCCATGACTGACTCATGGGTCGCGCCGGCCATGGACCGAGCCGAGCCGGAACTCGTGTCCGGCGAACGAACCAGCCTCGAGCAATGGCTCGACTACCACCGGGCCACCTTGCTGATGAAATGCGCAGGCCTGACTGCCGAGCAGCTGAAGCAGCGGGCGATCCCGCCGTCGAGGCTCTCGTTGCTCGGTCTCGTCCGACATATGGTCGAAGTGGAGCGCTGGTGGTTCCGGATGCACGCTGGGCGAGAGGACATCGGCTTCCCGTACGACCCGGACGCAGTCGGGCTCGACTTCGAGGAAGTGGAGCAGGCCGACGCCAAGGCGGACTTGGAGGCATTCGTGAAGGAGTGCGAGGCGGCCGGGGCCGCCGTTGCCGGACGGCCGCTCGACGAGGTAGTACCCAGCAGGGGGGACCACCCGGAGAGGGTGCGGGACATCCGGTGGATCTTCGTCCACATGATCGAGGAGTACGCGCGGCACAACGGGCACGCCGACCTTCTGCGCGAAGTGATCGACGGAACGACCGGCGAATGATCTCACCGGCCGCCCACCGGGACACCCGCGAGGCGCTCCATAGCGTAGCGGCCCACGTGCTCGCCCGGCGCCGCTACGAGTCGGCAGGCCGGTTCGGTCTGCGGGCCACCCCGGGCGGTTTCGGAACGCCGACGTTCGGTCTGCAGTTCGAGGTGGTCCGTACAGCGGGCCGCGCGCTCGTCCACGAGGTGGGCGGCAAGGTTCGGACCATGCCGATCAACGGATCGACGCTCCGGCAGCTGTCGTCGTTCGTGGGAACCGACCTTGAGGCCGAGTTCTCCGCCGGCGGCGGCACGCCGGCGCTCGGGGATGCCGACGGCGAGATTCGCCTCGATTCGGGCGCCGCCAGCCGAATGGCCGAGTGGTTCGCCCTCGGTTGGAAGGTGCTCGACGGATTCATCTTCGGACTCGGGCCCGAGGCTGATGCCGCCACAATCCAGCTGTGGCCCGAACACTTCGACGCCGGCTCGAATGTCGCGTTGCCGACCGGGTCACGGGCCAACATCGGTTTCTCACCGGGGGACGCGTTCGAACCCGAGCCCTATGCCTACTTCGGGCCGTGGGGAAATGAACGCCCAGGTGACCCGTCTTACTGGAATGCCCCCTTCGGAGCGCTGATCAGGTCATCCGAGATCCTCAAGGCCGACAACCCCATCCAACGGGCGGTCGACTTCCTGAACGAAGGAGCACGCAACACGGCCGGCTCCTGACGCGATACAGCAGCACCCCTACACCCAACGCCGGGAGTTTCTCAGCGCCGTCGCCATGATCGTCAGAGTCGGGTTGTGACCCCCCGACGTCGGGAACACGCTCCCGTCCGCGACGAAGAGGTTGTCCAGTTGGTGATAGCGACCGACCGCGTCTGTGCAGCTCACCGTCTCGTCGGTACCCATGCGCAGTCCACCCATCACGTGCTGCGTCGACGGGACCGCGTTGCCGGCGACGGGTGTCTCGCTGGACTCGGCGTTGGACACGGCTGTCGCGTAGGTGGCTCCCGCCTCGCGCATGATCTGGGCGATCCGAGGCATGTAGAAGCGTTGGGCGGCGAGCTCGTGTGCACCGGGGCTGTAGGTGATCCTGGCGACCGGGACACCGGCGAAGTCGCGAACCTTGGGGTCCAGATCGACCGTATTGGTCCTGTAGGGCAGGTCCTCGCCCATCATCGATATCCCGCACAGCCGGTTGCGCAGGATGCTCGCCCTCATCAGCCGCTTGAACTCGGCGCCGAACGGCTTCGAGGGGGAGATGATCGGCATCAAGCCCCGGTAGGTCGAAGCCTCGTCGAGGAGGCTCTGCGATCCGCCGAGCTCCATGCCGCCCCCCCGGAAATAGGGAAGCCCCGCCGCTCTGGCTGCCTCGCGCGCTCCCGGGTAGTCCGGGTCCGCGAAGTCGTCGCAATCGTGGGTGATGGAACGACCCCGCTCCGCGCCGGGCGAGTAGTCGAGGAAAATGCCGGTGCCGTCTGTGAACCAGTGCATCATCAGGCAGGTTCCGACCGTCGCGTGCGGATCGGGCAGGTTCGAGAGCTTCGCGAGGCGTGACGACTCGATCGCCATGGCGGCCAGCACGACGATGTCCGCTGCCTCGGTGTGGGTCCCGCCGTTGTCGTCCGCCCAACGGACGCCGGTCACCTTCCGCCCGGAGGTGAGCACCCCTACGGCCCGGGCGAGCGGTCGCACTTCGGCGCCGGCGAGGACGGCCTTGCGCAGCGGGGCGAGAGCACCGGAGCGAGCATTTATTGGACAGCCGTACCCTGAGCAGAAGTTGCAGTTGTTGCACACCGGCCTGCCGTCGTAGGGGCGGCTGTTGATCGCCATGGGAACGGGGAAGGGATGCAGGCCGAATCGCGAGCAGCCCACGGCAGCCAGGGCGGAGGAATACTGCGCCGGACCCGCCGGCATCGGAAGCGGCCTGTCGCGTGGGGCGTGCCTCAACACGAGCTCAGGGAGGGAGCTGACGTCTCCCGCAACCCCGATCAGTTCCTCGACTTCGTCATAGAAGGGCGCGATCTCCGCGTAGGTGAACGGCCAGTTGGAGATCTCCGCGCCCGGGGCCGGACCCAGAAGCGAGAGCTTCTCGAAGTCGATGTCCCAGTACCGCGGCGTGTCGGCTCCCCAGTGGACCGTTCCTCCGCCGACAGTCTGCAGGAGGCTCTGCACCTCCCCGACGTGACGCGGTTCCTTGTCCCTGGCGGTCCATCTGTACGTCCGTGGATCCGAGTCGGGGTCCGGGCGGGCAAAGGCACGGTTCCGTTTGAGGTCGTCGTTGGAGAACCTGGTCCGGGGGTCACTCTTGGCGAGATCGTCGAACCAGCTGTCACCCTTCTCCAATACGACGACATCCAGTCCTCGTTGCGCGAGCGTCATGGCAGCGACGGACCCGCCGGCTCCGCTTCCGACGACTATGGCCTTCACGGTGCGTGCATCGGTGGAGGCGAGGTGGCACTCAGTATCTCGAGGAGGGCTGCTACGGCTGGGCCCGGCACGAGCCTGGTGTCATTGAGGGGCGCGGATACCTCCTCCGCCGTGTACCCGCGGGGTTGCATGTCTCCGCGGAACCCGACATCCCTCCAGCCGGCGAGCCCATGGTTCCCTCCGTACTCGGGAGCGCTGTAGGTGCCCTCGATGGAGTGGTGGAAGAGCATGTCGGTGAAGCCCGAGAACTCGCCCGGCAACCGGGCGACCTTGAAGTTGGTGGCGAGGACACGATCCTTCGCTGCCGCCTCGAGGGTCAGGAAGTCCGCGACCCCGACCGTGCGCGCTCTGCGATCCAGTTCGGCCAGGCCCGTCATGTAGCTGTCACGGATGGCCGCCAGGCGGTCGCGCCACGCGCTCCTGGTGGTGCGGCTGGGCGTCAGGAAGTCGGCCATGTCGTCATGCGCAGCCCCGGATCGGTTCGAGAAGGGGCCGCCGGCGTACACGCGCGGAGGGTTGTAGGCCAAGGCGCCGACGAGGGTGGCGATGTATCTGGCAGCGTCCGCTTCCCGCGCGCCGGGATGACCCAGTTCGGCCGGGTCGTCCTGCGGGCCCGGTATGAGGCGCGCGGTTGACTCGGTGAGCAGCGACATCTGATGGTCGCTGAACGGGTTGGGCGGGGGGTTCGTCCCGCATGCCGCGAGGATCTCGGCAGGGATCAGGGTTGCGAGGCCTACGGCGCCCCCGCCGCGCAGTAACGCCCGGCGGGTGAGTTGCGCCGCCACGGAAAAGGTCTAGAGGTCGCCCAGGCTGTAGTCGCCTGCCGGTGCACCGGCATCGGCGTCCGTAGTGGTGGTGTTCGCGGTGGCGACGGGCCCTTGTGCCGCCACGTGCTCGTCGACGGCCGCGAGTGCCTTGGCCACGTCGTCAGCGGGGCCGCCCTGCCTCTCAACCGCGTAGTACGCGGCGCCGAGGTCGCGGAAGAGAGCGTCGATCTGGCGCTTCGCTTGTACCTCGTCGAGTTTTGCCTGTCCCTGCGCCACGCCCTGCTGGGCCTTGCTCAGCGCCTGCTCCGCTTGCTGCTTGACCTTGTCCATTAGGCCCATGCCTGTTACCTCCTGAATCGTGTGTTCATGCGCGGTCCGTCGGGTTGGGGATCACAGACGTCCCTCCAGGATCCCGCCCAACCCCCCTTTGCGCTCCTCGCCTGGCGCAACCATGTGCTGTTGCAGCGCGTGGGCCAGCGCCTCGATCGTCACGGACTGCAGCAGGACCACACCGTCGCCCTCGAGGGTCACCAGGTTGATCCCCTCAGCGCCGAACAGAGCCGTCATCGCTGTCTGCGCGCTAAGACCCCCGACGCGCTCCACGCCGAAGGTGAGGCAGTCCTGGAACGCGGCCACGCACCCGGCGTGGACCTGGATCTTCCCGCCGTACTTCGCCGGGTTGAGCTCGATGAAGTTGCCCGCGGCTGCTATGAGTAGGGTTCCCTGGCCGGTGAACTTCTCCAGCACGAAACCCTGCCCGGACCGCAGGCCGGTGCGCAGCCCGTTCAGCGCAATGTCGAAGTTCACGGACGCCTCGGCGGCGACGAAGGTGCCACGCTCGGTGAGCCATCCGGACGAGCCGTCGAGCTCAAGAGCTCGGACCTCCCCCGGCATCACGCCCGCGAAGGTCACCAATCCGCTCCCGCCCACCGGCGTGAAGTACTGGAAGGCGAGGTGCTCCCCGGCCAGCACCCGCTTTCCGACATCCATCGCCTTCTGCAGGAATCCCGATTTGGCGGCGGGTCCGCCCGCCTGGTTGCCAGCGGGCGTCGTGAGCCTGGTCTCAAGGGTTACGTTCGGCGTCTTCCAGAGGAACTTCCCAGGTTCTCCGTAGACGGTCTGTCCTGCCTCGACCTGGCAGACAACCTGCTGCATTGCGTTTCCGACGATCTTGTGGGCGAGCACGCGTCGAAACCTAGATCGACCGGCTCGGATGAAAGACCAGAAATGTTCGAAGAACCATCTCAAGGCGTGCCGCCACGTTGCCGATACCACGCGAAGGGCGACGTGGAGGGGAGCTCGCTTGGACGACTTCGAGTTGTTCGCTCAGGCCGTGGTCGAACACGGCGAGGTGGCGGTTCTCCTTGTGGCCGACGACCTGCAGGTCCGATGGGCTACTCCGGCAGCACGCCAGCTGTTCGACGGCGCCCACGGCGCCTTGCCCGACCTGATCGATATTGCCGACGCCGCGGCGGCGGCGTCTTTTCTCGACCGAGTGGGCAACTCCGGCGGCTCGCCGGTTCGTTTCGTGTGCTCCGTGCCGGTTGACGGCTCCGCGCCGCGCCGTGTCGAGATGGTGGGCCATGACAAGAGGGACATTCCGGAGCTGGACGGCTACGTGGTGGTCGTCCACGACGTGACGACGTGGGCCGAGCGCGAAAGCCAATCCCAGAACCTGCTCTATTCGGACGGGTTGACCGGGCTGAGCAATCGGTTCAGCCTCCTCGAACGGCTCGCGCAAGCGGTGGGATCAGCTTCCCTGGACGGCCCGAGACCAGCGGTGCTCTCGCTAGACCTCGACGCGTTCAAGCGGGTCAACGACGGTCACGGGCATCACGCCGGCGACACGGTCCTGCGTTTGGTAGCGACGAGGATGGCAGGGGTGGTGGGCGGGGCGGGGACGTCGTTTCGGGTCGGGGGAGACGAGTTCGCTGTCCTGCTCGACCGGACCTCCGCTGACGAGGCGTCGAGGATCGCGGAGAGGATCCTGGAGTCGGTTAGCGAGCCGATCCACCTCGGCATGTCCCAGGTGCAGATATCCGCATCTATCGGTGTCGCGGTCCTGCGCGACCGCCGGCGGCCTGAGGGCGTCCTCCGCGACGGCGACGCGGCCATGTACCGAGCGAAAGCATCGGGAGGCGGCCGGGTGGTGCTCTACTGCGAGGAGTTCGACGACTGGGCACTCGTCCGTAAACGCGAGGCGGACGTCCTGGCGATGCGGTTGGGAGTCCTCAGGCAGGAGAACGAGGCGCTCGCCGAGGCCGCCACGGTCGACGCCCGAACCGGCCTTCCGAACTGCGCCGCCTTCGAGGACGATCACGCCTCACTTCACGCCCGGTTCGTCGAGATGGGGGAGCCGTACGCGCTCATGCTGATCGACATCGACCGGTTCCACGGCTACAACAGCCGCTACTTGTATCTCGCGGGCAATCGGGCGATCCGCGCCGTTGCCGACACCATATCCGCGACCATCCGGCAGGAAGACCGCGCCTACCGGTACGGAGGCGAGGAGTTCACCGTTCTGCTTCCGGGAGCGAGTGCGGAGGAGGGGACGTCAGTTGCCGAGCGCATCCGTGTGAAGGTGCAGGGCCTTCGCATCGAGCACCTCAACAACCGCCCCGGAGTCGTGACGATCACGGCCGGTGTCATCGGATCCGACGCGCGCTACACGACCGCCGACGCGGCGTTCGAGGCCGCGAACCACCTGCTGCTGCGCGGCAAGGAGGCGGGCAGGAACCAGGTGGTCGGACCGAGCCGGTTCAGGTCGTCAGCCGCTCGCGGTCCCGTCAGGCGGTGAGCCGAGAACGGTGTCGAGGTAGGAGTTGGTGAACACTCCGGTCGGGTCGAGCGAATCGCGGATAGCGACGAACTCATCAAAGCGCGGGTAGCGCTGCCGGAGGGTTTCGGCGTCGAGGGTGTGAAGCTTCCCCCAATGAGGGCGGCCGCTGTAGCCGTCGAGGATCCGGCCGACCAGCGCGAAGTAGTCGCGGTGGTCGACCCCGGCCGGCACGTGGAACGCAATGTAAGCGGAGTCCCTGCCCGACGCCGTGGACAACGGGATGTCGTCGCCGGCGGCCACGCGAAGTTCTACGGGAAACGAGATGTTCATGCCGCTCGAATCCACTGCGGACACCACTTCCGTGATGGCTTGGATCGCGACCTCGCGCGGTATGGCGTATTCCATCTCGCAGAAACGCACTCGCCGCGGTGAGGTGAACACCTTGTAGGAGAGGTCGGTGAACGTGCGGGAGCCGAGGGCCTTCGATGCGATCCGGTTCGCCGGGCGGATCAGCGAGGCACGTCGTCGCCCAGCGGCGATCGTCCAGCCGAAGACCGTGTTCGAGAGGAACTCGTCGTCCAGCCACTCCTTCCATTTCGGCAGAGGCTCGAGGCCCTGCTGAAGTGGCCTCCGGGTGTTGCGTTTGGTCAGGGTCGAAGTCGTGTGGGGGAACCAGTACGCCTCGAAGTGGTCGTACTCCTCGGCCAGTTCGTCGAAGCGGGAAAGCAGCTCGTCGAGTGGCATCGGACCCTCTTCGGCACGCAGGGCGAAGAGCGGGACGGTCTGGAGGGTGATGGCGGTGATCACACCGAGCGCTCCCAGACCGACGCGTGCTGCGGACCAGAGATCGGGTCGTTGGGTAGGGGAGCAGGTGAGGACCGAGCCGTCGGCTGCCACGATCTCCAGGCCAACGACCTGGGTGGCGATCCCGCCGAACCGGCTCCCGGTGCCGTGTGTGCCCGTGGAGACCGCCCCGGCGATCGTCTGCACATCGATGTCGCCGAGGTTCGTCATGGCGAGCCCCTCGCCGGCGAGCAACTCGTTGAGCCGGTGCAAGCGGGTGCCCGCTTCGACGGTCACCGCTCCCGAGGCCCTGTCGACCGAGCGGAGGCCGGTCAGGTTGTCGAGGACCAGTTGTGTGCCTTCCGGCCTGCCGATCGCCGTGAACGAATGGCCGGCCCCTATCGGCTTGACCCGCTGCTTTGCACCGGCCGCTCGGCGGACGGCTTCCGCTACTTCCTCGGTACTGCGGGGATTGACGACGGTAACCCCGTCGGCCGATTGGTTCCCGGCCCAGTTGGACCACCTTGCCATCCGCGGGACCCTAGCCGTCGGCAGGAACCCATGACGGCGAGCGCTTCTCGCGGAACGCGGCCATTCCTTCGGCCGCCTCGGCCGAGGCGAACAGGTCACGCGAGATGGCGGCCGTCATCTCGAACGCCTCCGCTCGACCACGGCCTGGAACTTCGAAGACCAACCGCTTGGCAGCCGCGAGAGCGCCAGGTCCGCCGGCGAGCAGCTTGGACACGAGGGTGTCCGTCGCCGCGTCCAAACCCTCGCTGCCGGCGACGTCGGTGATCAGCCCGGCGTCCGCCGCTCGCGCGGCGCTGATCCTCTCTCCGGTCAGGAACAACTCGAGGGCGTCTCCTCGACGCATCTTCGGCAGGCAGACGACGGAGATGATCGCGGGCGCAGCCCCTATGCGGACCTCGGTGAATCCGAACTTCACGTCGGGCGCGGCTATCGACAGGTCGCAAGCCGCTGCGAGGCCGACCCCACCGCCCATGCAGTGGCCGGCGATGCGGGCCACGACCGGCTTCGGAGAGTCCTGGATAGCGGTGAGTATCGACGGCAGGTCGTGACGTGCTGGGGCGAGGCCGCCGCCCTTGAGATCAGCCCCCGCACAGAACGCCGGGCCCGTGTTGGTGAGCACCACGACCCGGACGGAACTGTCGCGCACGGCCGCATCGAGCCCGTCTCCGAGACCGTCGAGGAGGGCGGGGGTGAGGGCGTTGCGGTTGTCGGGTTGGGCGAGGGTGAGCCTGGCCACGCCGGCGGCGATGTCGTAGAGGACGGCGTCGCTCACCTGAGCAGCTCCTCGGGGATGTCGGCGTGGCGCGCCCGGAGCCACTCGCCGAGGCTCTTGGCCTGGGCGTCGAGACGGGTGCTGGACGCGACTCCTTCGCCGAGGATTCCGTGGACGACGAAGTTGATCGCCAGGATGTTGGGAAGCGGGTGGCGATCCACTGTCAGCGGCGCCGTCTCAGGCAGGAGCTCCTTCAGCCGTTCGGTGGTGAGGAACCCGTCGAGCCATTCGTAAGCGGCTTCCGAGCGGGCCCACACACCGAGGTTGGCGTTTCCACCCTTGTCACCCGATCGCGCGCCGACGACGCGCCCGAGCGGCACCCGCCGCCTGGCCGAGGCCGGCGGGTGGTCGGCGGAGACCGCCGGTGTCAAGCCGGCGGGGGGGTCCCCGGCCGGACAGGAACCGCCGGCCGGACCCGGCGCGGCGGGCGGCAGAACGGGCTCGACGAGCGTACGCTCGCCGGCGATCACCACCTCTTGCCAGACGAGATCGGCGGGAACGAGCGCCGGCCAGTACACCCCGTACGCCTGCGCGCCGGCGGTCAGCCCGCCTCCGAACAGGCCGGGGTAAGACGCGAGCGCCAACTCGGTGATCTTCGACGAGAAGGCGCGGCCGACCTTGCGTTCGTCGCTGTCCTTGACGGTTATGCGCAGTTGCGCAACGGCCTCCTCGTTGGTGGCCGGGTCGTCCTTGTCCGTGCGGAGCAGTTGGACGTCGACACCGGCGAACGAACCCTTCGACACCTCGGACCAGAGGGCCCTCTCCACGAGAGCGGCCTTTTCCTCGATGTCAAGGCCCGTCAGGTACAAGACGGTGGTCGACCTCCAGCCGCCCTGGTAGTTGAGCGCCACCTTCGCCGTCGCCGGCGGCGGCTCGCCCTTCACCCCCGTGATCCGTACCCGGTCCGGTCCCTCCTGGTCCAGCTGAATCGTGTCGAAGCGGGCTGTGACGTCCGGGTTGGCGTAGTCCGGTCCGCCGATCTCGTAGAGCAGCTGCGCCGTCACCGTCCCGACCGACACCGTGCCGCCTTGGTCGGGGTGCTTGGTGATGACCGACGATCCGTCGGAGTGCACCTCGGCGATCGGGAACCCTGGGTGCTCGAGGCCACGGATCTCCCCGAAGAAGGAGTAGTTGCCGCCCGTGGCCTGCGTGCCGCACTCGATGACGTGGCCGGCGACGACTGCGCCGGCGAGTGCGTCCCAGTCGTCGCGGGACCAACCGTGCCGCCATGCCCCCGGCCCGACGGTCAAGGCTGCGTCGGTGACCCGTCCGGTGACCACGATGTCGGCACCTCGAGCGAGTGCCTCTGCGATACCCCAGCCGCCGAGGTAGGCATTGGCTGTCATGACCTGCCGGTCCCCGAGCGGTTCCCCGGTATCCATGTTGGAAAAGACCACGCCCGCGGCCTTCAACTCCTCCATCCGGGGGACCAGGTCGTCGCCCTCCACGTAGGCGATGACCGGGTCGAGGCCGAGCTTCTCGGCGACTTCGGCTACCGCGCCGGCGCATCCACGCGGGGAGAGTCCGCCCGCATTGGACACGACCTTGATACCGCGATCCATGCAGCTGCCCATCACCTGCTCCATCTGGGTGACGAACGTCCGCGCGTAGCCGGAGGCGGGATCGCGCAGCATGTTCTTGGCGAGGATGAGCATCGTCAACTCGGCGAGCCAGTCCCCTGTCAGCACGTCAATCGGGCCGCCGTCGACCATCTCCCGAGCGGCCGACAGGCGGTCGCCGTAGAACCCGCTGCAGTTGGCGATCCTGATCGGCTCGCTCATTCGATGACCGCCAGCAGGCTGCCGGCGTCGACCTGGTCGCCGGCACGGGCGTGGAGGTCGACGACCTTTCCGGCGCTCGGAGCCACGACGCGGTGCTCCATCTTCATTGCCTCCACGATCATCAGCAGGTCTCCCGTCTCCACGTCTTGGCCTTCTTCGACGGAGACGAAGACCACCTTGCCCGGCATGGGTGCGACGAGCCCGCCGGGCACGTCCGACTCCCTCGCGGCGTCCGGAAAACGAGGACGCTCCGTGAGCCGCGCGTCCCCATCGGGTCCCTGGACCCAGAAGCTCGCCCCGCGCCGGAAGACGTGGAGGTGGTGGCGGTCCCGGCTGTCCTCGAAGTCGACCCACCCGCTCTCGACTCCCCGAACGCGGACGACGCGATCTCCGAAATCCAGGGTCCCATCCGGCTCGGTGCGGTAGGTGACTTCGAGTTCCTCACCTGCGTGCTCGAAGACGCGGCGCTCCGGGGGCATCACCGAGTTGCGCCACCCCGGCTGGATGGATCGGAGCACCCGGCGCGCCTTAGTCGCTTCATCTCGATCGGCGAGGGCTGCCGCGATGGCGGCTGTGCGAAGTTCCTCCGGGCCGGGTGTCCGGACCGGCGCCACGCCGCTCTCGTCGATAAACGACGTGGTCGTGTCGCCTGCCAGGAAGCGCGTGTGGCGGAGCGTGGCGACCAGGAAGTCCCGGTTGGTCGTCAGTCCCCGGATACGGCTTCGCTCCAGCGCGAGAGCGAGTCTCCGGGCTGCCTCGTCGCGCGTCGGTGCGTGAGAGATCACCTTGGCCAGCATCGGGTCGAACTCGACCCCCACCTCGGAGCCGGTCTCGACGCCAGAGTCCCACCTGACCGCAGGATCGGCCGCCGGTGCCCAGTCGACCAGCGAGCCGGTCGCGGGCAGGAACCCGGCGGCAGGATCCTCCGCGTACAGGCGGGCCTCGATCGAGTACCCGTCGATCGAAAGATCGCCCTGGGTGACCGACAGGGGGAGCCCTTGAGCGACCAGTAGCTGCTCGCGCACCAGGTCCAGACCGGTCACTGCTTCGGTGACGGGGTGCTCGACCTGCAGCCGGGTGTTCACCTCGAGGAAGAAGAAATCGCCGCCGGGCTCCAGGACGAACTCCACCGTTCCGGCGTTGACGTACCCGACGGCTTTCGCCGCGGCGAGCGCCGCCTCGCCCATCCGATCGCGCAGGGAATCGTCGACCGCAGGCGAGGGGGACTCCTCGATGACCTTCTGGTGCCGGCGCTGGATCGAGCACTCGCGCTCGAAGCAATGGATGGTATTTCCGTGCGAGTCGGCGAGGATCTGGATCTCGACGTGGCGGGCTCGGGTCAGGTAGTGCTCGAGGAACACGGTGCCGTCGCCGAAGGCCGCCTCGGCTTCGCGCGCGGCCGCGGCGACGGCGTCCGCGAGCTCTGCACTGGAGGTCACGACCCGCATGCCCTTGCCGCCGCCGCCGGCGGCCGCCTTCACGAGAATCGGGAAGGCGATGTCGCCGTCGTCGGCCTCCCATGTCGGCAGAACGGGCACGCCGGCGCCGGCCATGAGCCGCTTCGCCGCGAGCTTGTCTCCCATCAGCTCGATGACGTTCGGGGGTGGGCCCACCCACGTCAGGCCGGCATCCTGGACTGCCTGCGCGAACGCCGCCCGCTCCGAAAGGAAGCCGTAGCCCGGGTGAACAGCGTCGGCGCCGCTCGATGCCGCGGCTTCGAGCAGAGCCTCGATGTTGAGATAGGTGTCGGCGGCGGTCCTGCCCTTCAGCGGCACCGCCGCGCCAGCCTCGTTGACGAACGGGACCCCACCGTCCCCCTCCGCGTAGACGGCGACCGTCGTGATCCCCATGGAGTGTGCCGTCCGGGCCACACGGCGTGCTATCTCGCCCCGGTTCGCGATCAGCAGACGCGTGATCACAGGCGGAACACCCCAAACCCGGCTGCCCCTTCTACCGGAGCGCTGTGGCAAGCGGACAGGGCCATAGCGACGACGGTGCGAGTGTCGCGCGGATCGATGATCCCGTCGTCGGCGACCCGGCCGGTCGCGTAGAGGCCGAGAGACTGGGATTCGGCGAAGTCCTCTACCGCCTTGGTGATCGCCGCCTCCAGGTTCTCGTCGACGGGTTGGCCTCTCCTGGCCGCCTGCTCCCGCCGGACGATCGACATCACGCCGGCCATCTGCTTCGGGCCCATGATCGCGATCTTCGCCGTCGGCCAGAGGAACACGAAGCGGGTGTCGAAAGCCCGGCCCCCCATGCCGTAGTTGCCGGCTCCGTAGCTCGCTCCCATGATCACGGTGATGTGCGGGACCGTGGAGTTGGACAGGGCGTTGATCATCTGGCTGCCGTGCTTGACGATCCCGCCGCGCTCGTAGTCCCGGCCCACTATGTAACCGGTGATGTGCTGCAGGAACAGCAGCGGTGTCGAGGTCTGATTGCACAGCTGGATGAACTGCGCGGCCTTTTGTGCAGAGTCGGAGAAGAGCACGCCGTTGTTGGCGAGGATCCCGACGGGGAAGCCGTGAACGTGCGCCCAGCCGGTGACCAGCGTGGGGCCGTAGCGAGGCTTGAACTCCTCGAAACGACTGCCGTCGACGACCCGTGCGATTATCTCCCTCGCATCGACCGGCGCTTTCAGATCCACCGGCATGAGGCCCAGCAGCTCATCAGCGTTGTACAGCGGCGGTTCGGGGTCGTCGGTCACCGGACCAGGCCCGAGCTTCCGCCAGTGGAGGTGCGCGACGACGTCGCGCGCCATGCGGATCGCTTCGAACTCGTCCTCTGCCAGGTAGTCGGCGAGGCCACTGGCGGACGCGTGCATCTCCGCGCCACCGAGCTCCTCGTCCCCGGCGTCTTCGCCCGTCGCGACCTTCACCAGTGGCGGCCCGCCGAGGAACACCTTGGCGCCGCCTCGCACGAAAATGTTGTAGTCCGAGAGCCCGGGCTGGTAGGCGCCGCCGGCGGTGGAGCTACCGAATACGACAGAGATGGTCGGGATGCCGCGGGCGGACAGCTCGGTTATGTCGTGAAACATCCGCCCGCTTTCCGCGAAGTGGGTGAGGTTGCGCCTCATCACCGCCTCGGGGTCCTCGCCCGAGGTCAGGCCGCGGAGGTCTCCGCCGGCGGATTCCACGAACTGTATGTACGGCATGTGGTTGAGCCGGGCGATCTCCAGGGCGCGCATCAGCTTCTGGATCGACACGGCGGTCATGGCCCCGCCGAGATCGGTGGGGTCGTTGGCGAGGATCACGCACTCGGTCCCTTCGACGACGCCGATGCCGAGCACCATGCCGCCGCCGACGTTGAAGTCGGTCATGTAGCCGGCGAGCGGGCTTATCTCCAGGAACGCGCTGTCGGGGTCCAGCAGGAGCGCCACCCTTTCGCGCGCGAGGAGCTTGCCCCGGCTGCGGTGCCGGTCTATCGCCCTGGGACCGCCGCCTTGTGATGCCTGCTGGAGGAGGCGGTCGATCTCGGCCAGCAGCTCGAGCATCCCGGACCGGTTGGACCGAAACGCAGGGTCGCGCGTGTCGACGACGGTGCGAAGCGGAGGGGCTGCCATGGCTCAGCGACCCTCGGGCGTGACGGTCGGCGGCCCGGCGAAGGCCTGCGCGATCGAGACCCACCGCGCGGCCGTCGGCCCTGTGACCTTCACGCCGGTGCGGGACGGATGCCGGCGCTGGGTGAACACCAGCGCGATGTCGAGCGCGCTCCCCGTGATCACATTCGCAACTTCGTCCGCTGGCGGACCCCAGGTCCACGTGCCGCCGCCGGGGGCCTCGACGACCATGGCCACCGGATCGCCGGGGTCCTCGACACCGTGTACGGCAAAGGCAAACGTGCGAGCCCCGTAGGCCAGGTGGCAGATGTGCTTCAGGCGCACTGTCGCCGACGACTCGAGCGGTTCGCCGAGCGCGTCGCGGATGTCTGCGCCGTGCGCCCAGGTCTCCATGATCCTCGCGCTGATGAAGCTGGCCAAGCTCATGGGAGGCCCATACCACGCGATGCGTGGTGGTGCGCCGCCGGCGTCCTCGCTGGCCCTGAGTGCCCGCCTGATCAGTGCCGACCTCGAGTTTCGCCACCGTTCGAGGACGGCGGCGCCTTCGATCCCTCGCCCGATCGCCACGTCAGGCTCCTCGCCTGCGGACGCCGAGGCGATCAGCCCTGACTTGTGCTCCTCGAACGCCGGCGGGTCATCGATCGCGAGAGTCGCCTGCTCGTCGAAGAAGATGAGGTGGCTGACCGTGTCGCGCACGTCCCACCCGGCTGCGGGTGTCGGCGTGGACCAACCGGCTTCGTCGAGGTTCGCGACGATGGCGTCGAGGGAGGCATGCTCGGCGGCAAGGTCGTTGCAGAGGTCTTCGATGTCGGGCATCGGGTTCAGGCGGTGAAGCCGTCGAGCTTGGACAGGACGTGAAGCATGACCTCGTCGGCACCGCCTCCGATGGACATCAGCCGCCCATCCCGGAAGTAGCGCGACACCCAGGTCTCCGCCATGTAGCCCATACCGCCGTGGAACTGGAGGCACCAGTCGGCGATCTCGCGCTGGAGGCGGCCAGCCTTGAACTTGGCGATGGTCGCGAACCGTGTGGTGTCCTCACCGCGCATGTAAGCCTCCGCGCAGGCGTAGTTGTAGTGGCGCAGCACGTCCACCTCGGCTGAGAGCTCGGCCAGTTTGAACTGGATGAACTGCTTCGAAAGCAACGGCTTTCCGAACACCTTTCGCTCGCGCAGGTAGTCGGCGGTCCGCTTCAGGGCACCGTCCATGCCGCCGGCAGCGGTGTAAGTGGCGATCATCCGCTCGTTTTGGAACTGGGCCATCTGCTGCTGGAAGCCCTGGCCGACCGATCCGATCGTGTTGGCGACAGGAACCCGGGCGTCGACGAAAGACAGTTCGGCGGTGTCCGACGCGTGATTGCCCAGCTTCTTCAACTTCTTGCTGACCGAGAAGCCCGGCGTGTCGGTCGGGAACACGATCTGCGACATACCCTTGTAGCCGCCCTCGTCGCTCGTCCTGGCGAGCAGGCAGAGCCAGTCGGCCTGGGTGCCGTTGGTGATGAAAGTCTTGGACCCGTTGACCACCCACTCGTCGCCGTCGCGCACGGCACGCGTCCTGATCCCCGCGACGTCGGAGCCGGCATCGGGCTCGCTCACCGCTATGGACGTCACCACCTCTCCTCTGAGCGCCGGCTCCAGGTAACGCCTCTTCAGTTCGGGCGACCCAAAACGATGCAACGACGGCGTCGCCATATCCGTCTGCACGGAAATCGCCATCGCGACGCCTGCACAACCCATCCGGCCGAGCTCCTCGCCCAGGATGACTGTGTAGGCGTGGTCCGCTCCTTGGCCACCGAACTCCGGGTCGTACTCGAGCCCGAACAGGCCCGCGGACCCGAGCGCCTTGAACACCTGGTGGGCCGGGAAGATCTCGGCCTCCTCCCATTCGTCGAAGTGGGGGACCACCTCGCGCTCGAGCACACCCCTCACGGCCTGGCGAAACGCTTCGTGGTCCTCGGTAAAGAGCATGTTCCCCCTGACTGGCCGGCCCAGCAGTACTGAAGCCGGCAGAAACTTGAATCTGGATTCAACTCGAAACCATACTGATGGGGCCGCACCTGCGCAAGGGCGCGCGGCAGAGGGAGGGACCGTGGACTTCGAGTTGCCGGGAGAGGACGACCCCCGCCGCGAGGAACTGCGCGCGTGGCTCGCCGAGCACCCCTCGCCCACGTGGCGCCAGCTTGCAGAGGCCGGTCTCGTCGTCCCGCACTGGCCGCACCCCTACGGTCTCGGCGCGGACCCTGTTCACCAGCTGATCGTCGACGACGAGCTGCGCCGCGCAGGAGTGAGCCGCCCGACCAACCCGATCGGTATCGGCTGGGCCGCGCCGACGATCCTCATGGCCGGCACAGAGGAACAGAAGGAGCGTTACCTGTGGCCGGCGCTCGCCGGCGAGGAGTTCTGGTGCCAGCTCTTCTCGGAGCCCGACGCCGGTTCCGACCTGGCGTCGCTGACGACGCGCGCCGAGCGCGACGGCGACCGGTGGGTGATCAACGGGTCCAAGATCTGGACCAGCGGCGCCCACCTCGCCAAGTTCGGCATCCTCCTGGCACGGACCAACCCGACTGCGCCCAAGCGCAAGGGCATCTCGTATTTCATCTGCGCGATGGACACACCGGGGATCACGATGACGCCGATCGTCGACATGACGGGAGCCCACTCGTTCAACCAGGTGTTCTTCGACAATGCCCGGCTCCCGGCCGACTGCCTGGTCGGCGAGGTTGACGAAGGGTGGAGGTTGGCTAAGGCGACGCTGGCGAACGAACGGGTGTCCTTGTCGAGCGGGGGCGCGCTGTGGGGGAGCGGCCCATCCGTGCAGGATCTGGTTGACCTGGTGAAGAAAGACGGCCCCGTCCCTGATTCGGTCCTGCGACAGCGTCTCGTCAAGACGTGGATCGAGGGAGAGGTCCTGCGCCTCATCAGGCTGCGAACCCTGTCTGCACGCCTCGCAGGTAGAACGCCGGGACCCGAGGCGTCGGTTCAGAAGCTTCTAGCGGACGAGCACGGTCAGCACGTGATGGAAGTGGCGAAAGACCTCGCCGGCACGTCCGGCCTGCTCGCCGGGTCGGGACCGCGAGGCGAGCTGCCAGGTTCCCTTCGCGGCGGCGCCACCGAGATCCGCTTCGCGGACGATCTGATGCCGGGCGTCGAGAAGGTGTGGCACTACGGCTACCTGTTCGCTCCCGCGCTGACCATCGGCGGTGGCACCTGGGCGGTGCAGCGCAACATCATCGCCGAATGGGTTCTCGGGCTCCCGAGGGACCCCGGGGCCTGACGTGGCTGGCGGGGCGGCGGCTCCGGCGACCCCCGCCACGGCGAGGGGCCAGAGGACGAAGTCCGCCCTGGTGCACGCCGCGGCGCGGGTCTTCGAACGTGACGGCTTCCTCGACGCGCGCATCGCCGATATTGCCGCCGAGGCCGGCGTGGCGACCGGGAGCTTCTACACCTACTTCGATTCCAAGGAGGCCATCTTCCGCGAAGTCGTGGACGAGCTGATCGACGAGCTCTACCAGCAGTCACACGTGGGGGACGTGGTCGGTCCGGATCCGGTCGCGCGGATCGCGGCGGCGAACCGGCTGTACGTGGAGTCGTTTGCGCGTCATGCCGCGCTGTATGCGGTGGTGGTGCAGGTGGCGTCGTTCAGCCCCGAGTTCAGGGCGCGCCGGCAGAAGTCGCGCTTGGCGTTCGTCGAGAGGGCGGAGAGGGGCATCCGCTCCATGCAAAAGGCCGGCCAGGCTGATCGCTCGCTGGACCCGACGTTGACCGCTGCGATGCTCTGCGGGATGGTGGAGAACTTCGCAGAGGTGAGGCACCTCCTCGGCCAGTCTTTTGACGACGAGGAGGCGGTCGCCGCGATGACCGGGATCTGGGCGAAGGCGATCGGATTGAGATAAGACTCCCCGCCATGGCACAGCCGCATCCGCCGGGCGGTCCGTTGGACCTTCTCGAAGGTTCCTTCTACGTCAACAACCCGTACCCGACCTACGCATGGCTCCGCGAGAACGCCCCGTTCTACTGGGACGGCACCAACGAGCTGTGGGGCGTCTCGCGCTACGACGACATCGTCGAGATAGAGACCCGCAAGGACGTCTTCATCAGCTCTGACCAGGTCAAGGGTGGTTACCGGCCGAACATGCCGGCAGACCCGGCGATCATCGGGCTCGACGACCCGCTGCACCAGAAGCGGCGAAACCTGGTCGCGCGGCGGTTCACCCCCAAAGCCGTCACCGGGCGCGAGGAGCATGTCCGCCAGACGGTCACCCGGCTGCTCGACGCAGTCGAGGCCAAAGGCGGCACGGCCGAGATCGTCAACGAACTCGCGTCGCCCCTTCCGGCCATGACGATCGCCTGGCTGCTCGGCTTCCCGGAGGAACGCTGGCCGGACCTGGCGGCGTGGTCGGAGCGGACGATCATGCTCGGCGGCGGTCCCCGCTACCGCAACGACGACGGCTACGCGGCAGTCGAGGAGTTCGGCACCGCAGCCTGGGGCCTCTACATGGAGCGCAAGGAGTGCCCGGCCGACGACGTGATGTCGATATGGACCGCGGCCGAGGTAGACGGCGTTGCGCTCGACATAGAGACGGTCGTCGCAGACTGCCTGTTGCTGCTCGACGGCGGGGCGGAGACGACAAGGACCGTTATCGCCCGGACACTTCTCAACCTCCTCGAGCACCCGGAACAGTGGTCGCTGCTTCGTGCGGGAGCCGACGCCGGCGTCGCGGCCGAGGAGTTCGTCCGATACGTCACGCCTATACACAACATGTGCCGGGTCGCCGCCGTGGACACAGAGGTCTCTGGTCATCCGATCGCGAAGGGCCAGCAGGTCGTGATGATGTACCCGGCGGCGAACAGGGATCCGGCGCACTTCGAGGACCCCGAGAGCTTGGACGTGAGGCGCAATCCCAACCGGCACCTGTCGTTTGGGTTCGGTACGCACTTCTGTCTCGGCGCGGCGCTCGCACGCATGGAGATCCGAGTGTTCTTCGAGGAGCTCGCCAGGCGAGTCCAGGCGTTCCGCGTCGTGCCGGGAACGGCGCCGGTGGAGATGGCGAACTCGTTCGTCTACGGACTCAAAGAGGCGCACCTCGAGTTCCGCTTCGCATCTTGAGCCTCGAAGGAGGGTCGGGGTCCTCTCCACCGTGCCGAGCGGCGCGACTGGGATGAGGCGTGCGAAGATGCATGCCCACGCATCTCCCGGGGAGTGAAATACATGCAGGGCCTGATGCAACCCACGCCGCTCACCCTCGACACGGTTTTCAACCGTGCCGAATCCCTGTGGTCCACCAAGACGTTGGTGACCTCGACGCCGGCGGGACTGGAGAGGATCGACTACCGGACCTGGTCCGACCGGACACGCCGGCTCGGGGGGGTTCTCGACAACCTGGGGATCAGCCCGGATGGACGGGTGGCAACATTCGCCTGGAACAACACCCGCCACCTCGAGCTGTACTTCGCCGCTCCCTGCAGTGGTCGGGTGCTTCACACCTTGAACATCCGGCTCTTCGCCGACCAGCTCGTGTACATCGCCAACCACGCGGGGGACGAGGTGGTGTTCGTGGATCGGAGCCTGCTTCCGATCCTGTGGCCGTTGATCGACGACTTCAAGACCGTTCGCCATGTAGTCGTCATGAACGACACGGGCAAGGGGGGGCCGGACATCCCCGACGACCCACGGATCTCGGACTACGAGGAGTTGCTGGCAGCCGCGGATGCGCACTCTTTTTCCGTCGTCAAGGACGAGAACGTCGCGGCATCGATGTGCTACACGAGCGGGACGACCGGCGACCCGAAGGGTGTCGTGTATTCGCACAGATCGGTGGTGCTGCACACGATGGCCGCGATGATGACCGACACGATCGCCATCAGCGAGGCGGACGTGATCGTGCCCGTGGTTCCGATGTTCCACGCTAACGCCTGGGGGCTGTGCCAGGCGGGTGTCATGGCCGGTTCGACGATCGTGTTCCCCGGTGCGGACCTCTCGCCGGAGGCGGTCGTATCGCTCATCACCGGAGAGAAGGTGACGGTGGCCGCCGGGGTACCGACCATCTGGATGGGAGCGAGGTCGCTGCTGGCCGGCCGGGAGCACCAACTGCGCGTCGTGCTGTGCGGAGGTTCCGCGGTGCCCAAGGCGCTCGCCGAGGCCTACCGGACCGAGATCGGCGTCCCGATCCTGCAGGCATGGGGCATGACCGAGACCAGCCCGCTGGCGAGCGTGGCGCGGGTGCGCAGCGAGCGCGCCGCGCACTGCTCCGACGCCGAGCTTGCAGACGTGCGCGCGACCCAGGGCATCCCCGTGCCCGGCGTCGAGCTGCGCATAGCCGACCCGTCGACCGGCGAGGAGCTGCCCTGGGATGACGAGATGTCCGGCGAGGTACAGGTGCGGGGGCCCTGGATCGCCCGCGAGTACTACAACGACCCGCGCGGCGACTCGTCGTTCACGCCCGACGGCTGGCTGAAGACCGGTGATGTTGCAGCTGTCAGCCCCGACGGCTACATCCGCCTGGTCGACCGGACCAAGGACCTCATCAAGTCGGGCGGAGAATGGATCTCCTCGGTCGAGCTCGAGAACCACCTGATGGCTCACCCGTCGGTGGCGGAGGCCGCGGTGATCGCGGTTCCCAGCGACCGGTGGATGGAGAGGCCGATGGCGTGCGTGGTGGTCAAGCAGGGCGAGTCGCTTACCAAGGAAGACGTGCTCGAATGGCTGAAGCCGCGTGTCGCCAAGTGGTGGCTGCCCGACGACGTCGAGTTCATAGACGCGGTCCCGAAGACGTCCGTCGGGAAGTTCTCGAAGAAGGACCTGCGCGTGCGGTTTTCCGACCGAAAGGTGCCCTGATGGATCTTCTGGCCATGTACGCATCGCAGCAGCCGGACAAGCCTGCAGTCATCGATGACCGGCCCGGGCAGCCCGTCGTGACCTGGAGCTTCGCCGAGCTCGACCGGCGGGCCAACCAGCTCGGCAACTATCTGCTCGGACTCGGCGTCGATGCGGCGACGAAAGTCGTGTGGTGCGGTCAGAACTCCGCGGGCCTCATGGCGATGATCCACGCCATCCGCAAGGTGGGGGCGGTCGGCGTACCTCTCAACTATCGCCTCGCTGCCGACGAGGCCGCCTATGTGATCGACAACTGCGACGCGAAGGTCGTCTACGTCGACGCCGAATACGAGGTCCTGATCGATGGGATCCGGGATCGGCTGCCCAAGGTGACGGATGTCCTCGTCTTCGACGGTGACGGCTCGCTCGAGGCGAAGGTCGCCGCGTGCCCGGACTCGGCGCCGGCGGAAGCCACGGGCGACGAGGTCGGCCTGGCCACGACGATGATCTACACGTCGGGCACTACCGGCAAGCCGAAAGGTGCCGTGCGTTCGGGTGCGCTGGATCCCGCGACCGCCGGGTCTTTGATCGCGTTGATCGGCTACGTGCCCGATGACGTGTACCTCACCACCGGACCGCTCTACCACTCGGGACCGGGTGGGTTCGCCGGCGTGGCGCACGCTCTCGGCAACACCGTCGTGGTCCAGCACAAGTTCGACCCCGAAGACTGGCTGCGGCTGGTGCAGACCTACAAGGTGACCACCACCTTCACCGCGCCGACGCCGATCCGGATGGTCTGCAGCCTCCCCCGAGAGGTGAAGGACAGCTACGACCGCACGTCGATGAAGCGGCTGATCGCGAATGCCGCGCCGTGGACGCTGGCCCTGAAGAGGATGTACTTGGCGGACTTCCCGCCAGAGTCGCTGTGGGAGGTGTACGGCTCTACCGAACTCGGTGTCGACACGGTGCTCGCGCCGGAGGATCACCTCCGCAAGCCGGGCTCGTGCGGGAAGCCGGCGCCCGGCATCGAGATCAAGCTCTTCGACGTGGATGGCCATGAAGTCACCGAACCCCACCAGACCGGAGAGCTGTACGTGCGGGCGAAGTCCGTGTTCTCCACCTACTACAAGGCTGAGGAGAAGTACGAGGCGGCGACGCGCGGTGATTTTCATACCGTCGGCGACATCGCCTATTTCGACGAGGACGGCTACTTCTACATAGCCGACCGCAAGAACGACATGATCATCTCGGGCGGCATGAACATCTACCCGGCTGAGATCGAGGCAGCCCTGGACGCCGACCCGGACATCTATGAGGTGGCGGTGTTCGGGATCCCCAACGAGCAGTGGGGGGAAGCCGTGCACGCGGTGGTGGTGCCGGCCCGGCTGGGCGTTGCCGCCGAGGACGTGATGGCGTTCGCCCGGGAGCATCTGGCTGGCTACAAGATGCCACGCTCGGTGAGTTTCGTGGAGGAGTTGCCCAAGACGGGGTCGGGCAAGGTGCTGAAGCGGGAACTGAAAGCGCCCTTCTGGGCGGCTGCGGGGTCCTAAGAGCGGCCGATGGGTCGGGGGCCGCCGGGCCCATCGGTCCTGCAGATGCTCGGCATCTCGTAAAACTGTTTGCCTGATAGGTCTCGATGGCCGATACTGGAGTCAACGCTCCGGCCGGTACCCCCCCACCGGACCGTGAGCGGCTATCCGAAGGGCCTGGTCCCCCCCTCCAGGCCCTTCGTCGCGCCCGGGGGCATTTTTTCGAAGCCGGCTCGGGCGTGTGAGGATGGGCCCGGTGGCCGGTTTCGTTCCCTCGGGTGAGCAGCACCGCCTGGTGCACGAGGACCAGGACCTGCTGGTGGTGGAGGTCGGCGGGGGTATCAGGTCGTACCGCCGGGGCGGCACCGACGTGATCGACGGTTACGGCGCCGGCGAGATGTGCGACGGTGGCAGGGGCCAGATCCTCGCCCCCTGGCCGAACCGCGTGGGAGACGGCCGGTTCTCCTGGGAGGGCCGCTGGTGCCAGCTCGCCCTGAACGAACCGGAGCGCTCGAACGCCATCCATGGCCTCGTCAGGTGGTTGCCCTGGGCGCTCGAGGACCGGTCCGAGTCTGGATTGAGGATGGGTTGCCATCTGCTCCCGCAGCCGGGATGGCCGTGGCCGCTGCGGTTGTCCGTCTCGTATTCGCTCGACGCCGAGGGGTTGGAGACCGTGATCTCCGTGACCAACGAGGGGGGCGCCGGAGCTTGCCCGTTCGGCCTGGGTTGGCACCCCTACCTGGCGGCCTTCGGGGGTGTAGTCGACGACGTGGTCCTGCAGCTTCCGGCCAGTTCGGTGTACAGCAGCGACGACCGCGGGCTTCCCGCGTCGGTGGGTCCGGTGGAGGGCACGGCCATGGACTTTCGTGACGGCCGGACCATCGGCGAGGCCCGCTTGGACGTCGCGTTCACAGGGTTGACGCGCGGTGGCAATGGGCGGGCGATCGTCGAGTTCCGCAGTGGGTCGGGCGGCGAGGTCGTGCGGATGTGGATGGACGGCGCGTTCACCCATCTGATGGTGTACACAGGCGACACTCTCGGTGACGAGAGCAGGCGCCGGCGCGGTTTGGCGGTGGAGCCGATGACCTGCGCGCCGGACATGCTTCGCAACCGGGACGGACTGCTCAGGTTGGAGGAAGGCCAGAGTTTTCAAGCCTCTTGGGGGCTGCAGAGCCTCAAGTTCTGAACGCCCGGTGCCGAGTCCAATGATATGGAGAAGGTCCCGCCGCAGCTTCAACTTCGGGAGTTGATCCCGCTCGCGGACGGCACCGAGGTGGCGGTCGGTCACGGAACGGGTGGGCAATATCTCGTCATGTCCATCAGCGGTCGTGCAGGTGCGTGCTGGGTGTGCGCGCCGGCGAGCGACCGTGCCGTCGAGTGTGTGCGAGAAGGCCTCGCGTCGCCTTGGTCGGTCATCCATCACAGCGCGACGGGCACGGTCGACGTGTACCGCAGCCACGTGGACGGCTCACTCTACGAGTCGGTGGTGCTCTGCTCCGCCCTGCCCGTCGGGCGCGGAGTTCTCGCCGCGGCCTAGAGACGGAACCTCTCTAGGCGGCCTGTAGCAGACGTTCCCTCAAGAAGCCGAGCACCTTGTCGAGGGCCTCGCGCGTCGGCGTGCCCGGCCGGTCGTCCAAATGCTCGGTGAGAACCGAATGGGCGTTGGCCGGATGCCCGTACGGGTTCCCCTTCGACGAGTCGAGCTCGACGGCGATGAAGCGATCACCGAGTTTCTCGCGAAGGAGCTTGAACCTCTCCGGTGGGACGGCGCGGTCGCCCGTGAACCTCAGACCGATGACACAGAGATCCGCTCGCGCTTGAATGGTCTGCCATTCCGCCGGTGAAACCTGGATGTCCGACCGCCGCGATCTGGTGACGGCGAACGGTAGGGACGGCTGGCTGAGCACCGGGGCGACGACCGAATCGTCGACCGCCATCGCGAGGCCGAAACCGCCCGTGTAGCACATGCCAACCACACCGACGCCCGGGCCGCCGCAGCGCTCGTGCTCGGCGCGGGCGAGCGCGCGCAGCCACGACATGACTGGGCCGGCGCGCCCCAGTGCCATGCCGGCGAACTCCTTCGACACGCACAGCCTGGCGATGGTCTCGAAGACGTAGGCCGTCGAAGGCGGTTGGCCGGGCACGCCGAACAGGTGCGGGAGGACGGCGGTGCAGCCGAGGTCGCGCACGCGCTCCGCGAACCCGATGACGTTCGGCGTCATACCCGGGATCTCCGAGATGACGATCACGGCGGGGCCGGTTCCCGAACGGTAGATGTCGTGGCTGATGGATCCGGCGGTGAACTCTTCGCGCTCGAATCCTGCCAACAGGTCTGACATGGCGGGCTAGCCGGCCACGTACCACTTGCCGTTGACGCGCTGGCAAGGAGTGGTCGGGTCGCTCTGATTGTTCTGGGTGGCAGAGTAGGCGGCGTCGAAGGTGGTCGAGCCGGTTGGCAGGCCTTTGGACGGGTTGGTGTTGCTGAGGCACTGGTTCTGGATGCAGTACTTCGGGGACATCACCACGACAAGAGCCTTGTCACCGCTCACGGCTGTGTGGCCGATCGTGACCGAACCAGTCGTGGAGGGCAGTTGGGTGCCGCGGCACAGCGACTGCTCTGCGGGCACGAAGTACCCGCACGCGGCGTTGGTGTCGTGGGCGGCGAGCCCTCGGATGAGCCCCATGACCGCAGCTTGAGGCGAGCCGTGGCCCGGCGCCGGCGTGGAACCGGACGAGCCGCCATTGCCGCACGACGCGAGAGTCAGTGCGCCAGCCGCGGCCAGTGCTGCCCACAACGGCGTCTTGTTCACGGATGTACCTCCCCGGAGAAGTCTGGGCACGCTAGCGCACAGGGCATGCCCGGCCGGCGCCACGGCCCGGCCCGCCCGCAGCGTCAGTGCGCTTCGAACTGCGCTTCTTCGGTCGACCCGGCGAGGGCCAGCGTGGAGGACTTGCCACCGCTCAGGGTGGTCATGACGTCGTCGAAGTAGCCGGCGCCCACCTCGCGCTGGTGGCGGGTGGCGGTGTAGCCCTCATCCTCCAAGGCGAACTCGCGCTGCTGGAGCTCGACGTAGGCGCTCATGCCGCGCCGGGCGTAGCCGTGTGCAAGCTCGAAGGTCGACTCGTTGAGGGCGTGCCAACCGGCAAGCGTTACGAACTGGAACGCGTAACCCATCGCGCCGAGCTCCTTCTGGAAGCGGGCAATGGTCTGGTCGTCGAGGTGCTTCCTCCAGTTGAACGACGGAGAGCAGTTGTACGCCAGCATCTTGTCCGGGTACTCGGCCTTGATGCGCTCGGCGAAGGTGCGTGCCTCGTCGAGGTCCGGAGTCGACGTCTCGCACCAGATCAGGTCGGCGTACGGTGCGTAGGCGAGGCCGCGGGCGACCGCGATGTCCATCCCGGCCCGTACGTAGTAGAAGCCCTCCGGCGAGCGCTCGCCAGTGCAGAACTCCTGGTCGCGCTCGTCCACGTCGCTCGTGAGCAGGGTCGCGCCCAGCGAGTCGGTGCGGGCGACGATCAACGTCGGAACCCCGCAGACGTCGGATGCCAACCGGGCGGAAGCGAGGGTGCGGATGTGCTGCGCGGTCGGGACGAGGACCTTGCCGCCCATGTGGCCGCACTTCTTCTCCGAGGACAGCTGGTCCTCCCAGTGGACGCCGGCGGCGCCCGCCTCGATCATCGACTTCATCAGCTCGAAGACGTTGAGCGCGCCGCCGAAGCCGGCCTCGGCGTCGGCGACGATCGGCACCAGCCAGTGCCGCTGCTCGGAGCCGGGCTTCCCACCGGCTTCCGCCCACTCGATCTGATCGGCGCGGCGCAGAGCGTTGTTGATCCGGCGGACGACCGTCGGGACGCTGTTGACCGCGTACAGGCTCTGGTCGGGGTAGACCTGCTCCGAGAGGTTGGCGTCAGCGGCGACTTGCCAGCCCGACAGGTAGATCGCCTTGAGGCCCGCCTTCACCATCTCGACGGCTTGGCCCCCGGTCATGGCGCCGAGCGCGTTGATGTAGTCCTCGTCGCGGAGGAGCGACCAGAGCCTCTCCGCACCCTGGCGCGCCAGGCTGTACTCGATCTGCACCGAGCCGCGCAGGCGCACGACGTCTGCCGCGCTGTAGGGGCGCTCTACTCCCTTCCAACGGGGGTCGGACGCCCATTGGCGCTCGAGCTCGTTGACTGCGCTGTCGAAGGGGGTGGTCATGACGTTCGATGGTCCTTTCGGGATCTCGAGGTTCTAAGGGAGTAACTCGTACGCGGGCAGGGTGAGGAAGGTGGGGAAGTCGTCGGCGAGGGACACCTGCTCGAAGACGGAGCGGGCGTTCTTGACGACCTCGGGGTCGTACCCACCGTCGGCCAACTCCTTTTCCGTGTCGTCGAGCATCGAGCGGACGAGCTCCGCTGTCACCAAGGTGCGCTCGGGTCCGGCGAGGGTCACGCGGTGGTGCACCCACTGCCAGACCTGCGCCCGGCTGATCTCGGCCGTCGCAGCGTCCTCCATGAGGTCGTCGATTGCCGCGGCACCGGTGCCCGACAGCCAGGACACCAGGTAGCGCATGCCCACGGAGATGTTGGTGTGCAGTCCGGCCATGGTGATGCTTTCGCGGGAACGGTCCACGGTGAGCAGCCGTCCCGGGCCGACGGCCACCTCGGGACGCTGTCGATCGAGCTGGTTCGGCCGGTCGCCGAGCACGGCGTCGAACTCGGCCATCGCCGTCTCGACCAGATCGGGGTGCGCGACCCAGGTCCCGTCGAAGCCGTCGCCGGCCTCGCGCCGCTTGTCCTCGGTGACTTTCGCCAGCGCGGCTTCGGTCACCTCGGGCTTGCGGCGATTGGGGATGAAAGCCGCCATGCCGCCGATGGCGTGCGCCCCGCGACGGTGGCACGTCTTCACCAGCAGCTCGGTGTACGCGCGCATGAAGGGGGTCGTCATCGTCACCTGCGAGCGGTCCGGCAGCACGAACGCGGGGTCGAGGTGGAAGCGCTTGGCGACGCTGAAGATGTAGTCCCATCGGCCGGCGTTGAGGCCGCAGATGTGGTCTTTGAGCTCGCAGAGGATCTCGTCCATCTCGAACGCGGCGGTGATGGTCTCGATAAGCACGGTCGCCCGGATCGAACCGCGATCCAGACCGAGGAGGTCCTCGGCGGCCAACATCACGTCGTTCCAGAGGCGGGCTTCGAGATGACCTTCGAGCTTCGGGAGGTAGTAGTAGGGACCGAAGCCGCGCGAGAGGCTCTCGCGACCGTTGTGGAACACGTACAGCCCGAAGTCGAAGAGGCTCGCGGAGACGCTCTGGCCGTTGACGGTGAAGTGCTTCTCCTGGAGGTGCCAGCCGCGGGGGCGCACGACGAGGGTGGCTGTTTCGTCGTTGAGGCGGTAGCTCTTGTCCGGGGTGGTGAGCTCGATCGTCCCGCGCACGGCGTCCTGCAGGTTGGCCTGGCCCTCGATGCAGTTGTCCCAGGTGGGCGAGTTGGCGTCCTCGAAGTCGGCCATGAAGACCTTGGCGCCCGAGTTGAGGGCGTTGATCATCATCTTGCGCTCAACCGGGCCGGTGATCTCGACCCGCCGGTCGGCGAGGGCCTTGGGCGCCTCGGGGACGGTCCAGCCGCCGAGGCGGACCGACTCGGTCTCGGGAAGGAAATCGGGCCGCTCGCCGGCGTCGAAGCGGGCCTGCCGCTCGACCCGGGCGGCGAGGAGCTCCCGCCGGCGGGAATCGAACCGTTCGTGCAGCTCAGCGACGAAATCGATGGCCTCGGCCGTGAGGACCCGGTCCGCCTGCGGGTGGGGCGTGAAGCTGATTTCGCGGGGCACAACCTGATTATGTAAAAAACCGGCCGTCTTGTCGAATCGAATATCGCCAGGGCTTGCACTAACTGTGAAGAAGTGAGAAACTTATCAAAGTTATGGGCTCGGAAACGCTGGATCCGCTGGTCTTCGGGCACCGCCTGCGGCACTTCCGCCGCCAGGCCGGGCTCACCCTAGAGGCGCTCGGGGAGGCGGTCGGCCGGCCGGCCTCCTACCTGTCCCAGCTCGAGAACGGTCACCGGGAGCCACGGCTCTCGACGGTCAGCCAGCTGGCCGGTGCGCTCGGTTGCCGGCCGAGCGATCTGCTGGCGTCGGGCGCGCCCAACCGCCGGGCCGAGCTCGAGGTCGCCCTGGCGCACATGCAGGACGATCCGCGGTACAAGGCGTTGCGCCTGCCGTACCTGAAGCCGAGCGCGCGGCTCGACGACGCGGCGCTCCAGCACCTGGTCGGGTTGTTCGAGCGGGTGCGGGAGCTGTCGGCAGCGGGTTCCGGCGCGAGCGGTGGCCAGGCGGACGGCGGCCGCTTCGACGAGGACTCGCCGGGAGCCCGCGCCGCGAACGCTGCGATGCGCGACGAGATGCGCAAGAGGGACAACTACTTCGAGGAGATCGAAAGAGTCGCCGGCGACGCGCTGTTGGCAGTCGGGTACGGCGGCTCTGGCGCCGTGTCCGAGCGCAACCTGACGGATCTAGCCGCTTACTTCGGCTTCGCCATCTCGAGGGTCCAGGACCTACCGCCGTCCACGAGGTCGATCAGCGACCTGCGGCACCGGGTCATCTACGTCCCGCAGCGCAACTTGACCGGGGGAATGCGCTCCGCTCGTTCCGTGATCGCCCAGACCCTGGGACGGTTCGCACTGGGACATCGCGACCCGACTGATTTCGAGTCCTACGTCCGCCAGCGTGTCGAGGCCAACTACTTCGCCGGCGCTCTTCTGGCGCCCGAACGTGCCGTCGTGCGGGTGCTCGCGGAGGCCAAGGCGAGGGAGGACATCTCCGTCGAGGACCTCAACGAGATGTTCTACATCTCTTACGAGATGGCGGCGCACAGGCTGACCAACCTGATCACCCGGCACTTCGGGATCCCTGTCCACTTCCAGCGATCCGACCCGGAGGGCCTCCTGTGGAAGGCCTACGAAAACGACGGCGTTCTCCTGCCCTCCGACGTCGACGGCACCATCGAGGGTCAGCGGCTGTGCCGTTGGTGGTCGAGCCGGCAGGCCTTCGAGTCCGAGGACTCCTATGCGCTGCACTACCAGTACACAGAAACCGTCTCGGGCGAGTTCTGGTGTGCGACACACATCGGTGTGGAGCGCGAGCGCGGCGACGCCGTCACGATCGGCACCGTTGCGGACGAGGCGCACTGGTTCAGGGGGAGCGAGACGACCCGCCGCGCGGTATCGGGCTGCCCGGACCCTTCGTGCTGCCGGCGGCCTCCGGCGGACGCAGTCCGGCGCTGGGAGGGAGTCGCCTGGCCGTCCGCTCGGGACCACAGCCACTTCGTGTCCGGCCTGCCCACCGACACCGTGGTGTTCTCGGCGCATCCGGGGGTGGATCTCACAGACGTGTACTCGTTTTTGGACCGGCACTCGGGAGGACTGGGAACCCCGTCACGGGGCTGAGCGAACTTCTCTAGCTGGGAAGTCCAGGTGGGCAACGGCTATGGTGACCCGTCGCTGTTCGCCGCCTGACAGCGGGCGTCACCGGTATCGCGGAGCCCGGGCGGCGGAGGAGGAACCACGTGACCGTAAGAATCGTCATCGGACTCGTAATAAGCGGACTGGGGCTCCTCCTGGTCCTGCAGCGATCCTGGTTCCTCTTCCGGTTGATCTCCAACGGCAAGCCGGCGCCCGGGCGGATGAAGGACGTGGGAGCTCAACTCAAAGCGGAGATCCTCGACGTGTTCGCGCAGCGCAAGCTGCTGCGCAGGAGCATCCCCGGACTGGCCCACTTCTTCACGTTCTGGGGATTCATCATCCTGTTCTTCACCATCATCGAGGCATACGGCGACCTGTTCGACAAGAAGTTCGCCATCCCCGGCTTCGGCACGAGCCACGCGCTCGGTTTTGTCGAGGACCTCATCGCCACCGCCGTGCTGCTGGCGATCATCACCTTCAGCGTCATCCGGATCAAGCAGAACCCTGCGCGCAAGGACCGCAAGAGCCGTTTTTACGGGTCGCACACGAAGGCGGCGTGGTTCACGCTGTTCATGATCTTCATGGTGATCGCCACGCTCTTCCTGTACCGGGGTGCACAGGTCAACACCCACGACTTCCCCTACGACAAGAGCTGGTGGGCCTTCGGTTCACGGCTCATCGGAGGCGCCTTCTCAGGGTTCAGCTACCAGACGAACCTCAACATCGAGACCGCGTTCATCCTCGGGCAGATCCTCGTGCTTTGGGGATTCTTCGTGTTCGTCTTGAACTCGAAGCACATGCACATCTTCGTCTCCGAGCCGAACGTCCTCTTCTCCCGTCGCCCCAAGGCCCTGGGGCCGCTCGGGAGCACCCTGGACCTCGACCCGGAGAACATGGCCGAGGACGCGTCGTTCGGCGCCGGCCAGATCATGGACCTCAGCTGGAAGCAGCGCCTGGACCTGATCAGCTGCACCGAGTGTGGTCGTTGTCAGGACCAGTGCCCGGCGTGGGCCACCGACAAGCCCCTCTCGCCGAAGCTCCTCATCATGGACCTGCGCGAGCACATGTTCGCCTCGTCGGGCGAGCTGCTTTCGGGCAACGGTGTACCCGAGGACGGTGTCGCCGCCAAGATGCTCGTCCCGAACGTCATCGCCGACGACGTGCTCTGGTCGTGCACGACCTGTGGCGCCTGCGTCGAGCAGTGCCCCGTGGACATCGAGCATGTCGACACCATCGTCGACATGCGCCGCTACGAGGTGCTCATGGAGTCGCGCTTCCCGAGCGAGGCTGGGCTCATGCTGCGCAACATCGAGAACCAGGGGGACCCCTGGGGTCTCGGTCAGTCGCAGCGTCTTACCTGGACCGAGGGACTCGACTTCGAGATCCCCGTGGTAACCGGGACCATTCCAGACGAGGTGGAGTACCTCTTCTGGGTAGGTTGCGCCGGTGCCCTTGACGAGCGGGCCAGGCGCACCACGCAGAGCATCGCGAAGCTGCTGCACAGGGCGGGTGTGTCGTTTGCCGTGCTCGGGCCGAAGGAGTCCTGCACGGGCGACCCGGCCCGCCGGCTCGGCAACGAGTACCTGTACCAGATGCAGGCGCAGGCCAACATCGAGACCCTGAAGTCGGCGGGGGTCCGCAAGGTGGTCGCGTCCTGCCCGCATTGCTTCAACTCGATCGCCCGGGAATACCCGGCGCTCGGCGGCGACTTCGAGGTGGTGCACCACACCCAGTTGCTCGAGAAGCTGCTGTCGGAGGGCCAGTTGAAGCCGGAGACTCCCGTGGAGGCGAAGGTCACCTATCACGACCCCTGCTACCTCGGCCGGCACAACGAGGTCTACGACGAGCCCCGTGGCGTGCTCGGGCAGGTGCCCGGTGTAGCCGTGACGGAGATGCACCGCCACAAGCGGACCGGCTTCTGCTGCGGCGCCGGCGGCGCGCGCATGTGGATGGAGGAGAAGATCGGCTCGCGGATCAACGTCAACCGCACGGACGAGGCGCTCGCCACCGGCGCCGACGTGATCTCCACGGCATGCCCGTACTGCCTGATCATGCTCGACGACGCCACCAAGAGCCGCCAAGCGGAGGGCAGCGCGCCCGAGTCGGTCAAGGTGCTCGACGTGGCGCAGGTGCTGGAGCAGTCGCTGGCGCCGGCATCGGCCTCGGCTGTGGCGCAGCATCCCTCCCCGGTCGAGGAGTAGAGGGCCGGCGCTTGCTGAGGGCCTGCCGCTCCGACGGCGGGCCGTCTTGGGACCTCGAGTGGGTCTTGGGTCCTCAAGTGGACAGGGTTGAGTCTCCAGATCGGAAGTGCAACGCCTTCCCTGTCCTCTAGCGACGCTCAGAATGGCCGGGAAGCGGACGAGGCTCGAGACCGCTAATCGTCGGCGCGGCTGTTTCTGTGTCCCCTTGGCGAAGGTGGCTCGGGCTGACCAGGCCGGCTCGCCCGTAGGATCCCGGCATGTCCGTCGACGCTGATCCTCCGGTTGCCGGCGCGGCGTACATCCGCGCGGGTGGGGGCATCCCGGTCAACACCCGGCGGTTGGCCGGCGTCCTCGTGTGGCTGCTCGTGGCCGCACTGCTGGGGCTCGCCATCTACCTGGCCGTCTCGGCGGCCGGACAGGACTCGCGCCTGGCGCTGCTTCGCGGCAGGGGTGTGCCGGTGGAGGCCAGGGTAACGGGATGCACGGCCGTCAGCTCGGGAGTCGGCATGGGCATCGAGTATTGGAACTGCCGGGCCTCCTACACCGTCGACGGCCGCACGTTCACGGCGCCGCTCGGGGGGAACCGCAAGCTGGTCGACGCCGGCGCGAGGCTGCCGGCAGTCGCCGTCCCGGGTCATCCGGACCTCCTATGGACTGCGGCGGGCGTCAGGCAGGGACGATCGTCCACGGTGGGATACGCGGCCGCGGGGGTGTTTGCAGGCGTGGGTTTGCTCGTCGGAGCGGCCCGGGTCCTGGTGGGCCGCCGGCGCTAGTGCGAGACGGCTTTGGTGTCCGCTTCTCGAAGACGGGTTGCCATGCTCACAAGCAACTTGTGCGATAGCGCCGGCACCTGGTCGAGCAGGCCCATGAACTCCCGCTGCCCCAGCACGGCGAGCTTCAGATCGCTGCCGGCGACGATGGTGGCTGACCGCGGCCCGCGATCCAGAAGAGCCAGCTCCCCGAAGTAGTTGCCGGGGCCCAGCGTGGCGATCTTGCGTCCGCCCCGCTTCACCACGGCCTCGCCATCGAGGATCAGGAAGAACTCGTGACCGGTACTGCCCTCGGTCACGATCTCGGAGCCCGCATCCACGGTGACAACGTCGACGGCCCTCGCCACCAGCGACAGCTCCTTCCGGTTGAGGGAGGAGAACATACGGACGTTGGCGAGGTGCTCCAGCTTGCGGTCAGCGGCCATGGCCGGAACTGTACTTACCGGGCTTGGGCCCCGGTGGAAATTGTCCGGTTTCATTTAACGCTGGCGCAACAAAGCGGTCGAAGGGCGGAAACAGTCGCTCCCTACCCTCCTGCAAACACTTCCGGCTCAGGAGGGCCCATCCCTTGTCTCTGCTCGCAACAACAATCGTGCACGCGGCCAGCTGCGGACAGAACGCAGTAGTAGGCAACTCCAACGCCTGCTCCGACCTCAGCTGGCTCGACAGCGGCGACACTGCGTGGCAGCTGACCGCTGCGACGTTCGTCGGCTTGATGAGCATCCCCGCCTTGGCCGTGCTCTACGCCGGCCTGGTGCCGAAGAAGTGGGTCGTCAACACGATGATGATGGCGTTCACCGGCTTTTCCGGAGTGCTCATCGTATGGGTTCTCTGGGGCTACAAGATGGGGTTCGGATCGCCCATCGGAGGAGGCACGGCCAACACGTGGAACTACCACTACGGCGGCAACTTCCTCTCCAACTTCTTGAACAACATGGTCGGCCACCCCGAGACGGCGCTTCGGGGCAGCTCCCAGATCTCGCAGGCGTCCCTGACGGCGAACGGCGGGGCAACGGTGCCTCTCAAGTTCTCGACGACGGCGCTCTTCTACTTCCAGTTCGTGTTCGCGGCGATCACGCCGCTGCTGTTCCTCGGCAGCGTGCTCGGACGGATCAAATTCAAGGTGTGGCTGCTGTTCGTGCCGCTGTGGTGCACCTTCGTCTACACCGTCAACGCCATGCTGATCTGGGGCGGTGGTTACTGGGGCCACGAGGGTGCACTCGACTACTCGGGTGGTTACGTCATCCACCTTGCGGCAGGCACAAGCGGGTTCGTCGCCGCCTGGCTCATCGGGCCGCGGCTGGCGAGGGACCGGGCGAGGTTCGTGCCGCACAACCTGCCGCTCATCTCGATAGGGGCCGGCATCCTGTGGCTCGGCTGGAATGGCTTCAACGGAGGCGACCCCTACTTCGCCAGTGCCGACGCCGCGACCGCCGTGGTGAACACCAATCTGGCCACCGCTGCAGCGCTTCTCGCATGGGTGGTCTGGGACATGGTTCTCGGCAAGGCGAAGAAGCCGACGTTCCTCGGTTCGGTGAACGGGATGATCGTCGGGCTGGTCGCGATCACGCCGGCCGCCGGTTACGTCAACGGAGCGGGTGCGCTGTTCACAGGCATCATCGCCTCCAGCATCGTGTGGTTCGCCTGGACCTACATCCAGCCGATCACAATGCGTTACGTGGACGACGCCATGGGGGTCGTCTTCACCCACGGCTTGGCCGGCCTGTGCGGCGGGCTCCTCGTGGGTGTCTTCGCCGATCCTGCGGTGATCCTCTACGCCAGCAGCGGCTCTTCGACGAAGAGTCTCACGCCGGTCTCGTTCGCAGGGGCGCTCTACGGGAACCCGAAGCAGGTGTGGATCCAGCTCCTCGCCGCGCTCACCATCATCGTCTACGACGCCATCGTCACCGCCATCATCCTCCTGATCCTCAAGGTTGTCTTCCGCGGCCTGCGGATGTCCGACGAGGAGCTCGAGATCGGCGATCTCGCCGTCCACGACGAGGAGGCCTATCCGGCGGACGAGGGATATACCCGGGTCGGCCAGCTGGTCGGCGCCTCCCTCGGCACAGTCCCAGCAGGATCCGGGCGATCCGTACCACCGATTCCGACCACCCCCGACCTGGCAGGTGACCCCCGATGATGCTCGTAACAGCGGTGATCAAGCCCTTCAAGCTCGACAGCGTCAAGGAGGCGCTGGAGGCCGCCGGCGTGACGGGCATGACCGTCACAGAGGTCCAGGGTTTCGGACGCCAGAAGGGCCACACCGAGGTCTACCGGGGCGCCGAGTACCAGGTGGCGTTCACCCCCAAGATCAAGGTCGAGGTCGTCGTCGGAGAGTCGTCCGTCATGGACGTCGTCGAGTCGATAACCAAGGCCGCCAGGACCGAGAAGATCGGGGACGGCAAGGTCTGGGTCACCCCCGTCGACGCCCTGACCCGCATCCGGACCGGCGAGACCGGTGCAGACGCGATCTAATCCCCAGAAGGGTGGCGCCGCCGGCAGGCGGCGCCACCCTTCGATGCCTAGGATCGCGGCTGTGCCGAAGGATGGATGGCAGCTCGAGGATTCCCGCTCGATCCGTTCGGTGTGGATATGGCGGGCGTTCCTGCTGCTGTCCCTGGTCGCAGTGGGGATCGTGATCATCTTCGCTACCAACGGCAAGACCGCCTACGCGGCCGCGTGGGGTGTGATCGCGTTCGGTTGGTTCGCCATCTCCATGTGGCTCTGGAGGAAGCATTCGAGCCTCAGCGATTGACGGCGACGCTCAGAGCGCCCCGCGCACCTCGTCCACGATCCGCGCTTGATCGCCGGGGTCCGTCAGTTTCTTTCCTCCCACAGTCTGCACGTAGAAGACGTCGACGGCCTCGGCCCCCAGCGTGCTCACCAGCGCGCACGAGATCGTGAGACCGCACGCGGTCAGAGCGCTGGTGACTCTGTAGAGGACCGGGCCCCGGTCCGGGGCGCGGACCTCTACGACGGAGGACTCCGCGGAGGCGTCATTGTCGATGAGGACGGCGACCTCTGGTGCCTGGGCCGCGGTCTGCCTGCGGTTCCTGGAGTAGTGGGCCTCTCTTTCCTCGAGCAGAGCGCCGACCGACAGACGACCGTCGAGTCCGGCGTCGAGATCGTGCCTCAGGCGGTCCCAATCGGGGAGACGGTCGAATGCCGGGACTACGTCGAAGCGGAGCAGCGCCATCGACGTGGCAGGGTCCGACATCGTCGTGGCGGAGCGTACGGCCAACCCCGCGAGGGTGAGGACGCCGGCGACCGTGGCGAGCAGTCCCGCCCGGTCGGGTGCTGCGATGCTCAAGCGGCCTCCGTCGGCCACCAACTGCAGTGTCCGGGTCGCCAGAAGCGCTCGCTCCTCCGCCCCGATGTCAGCACCGCGGGGGTCGGGCGGCGGGCGGCCTTCGAGGACAGCGGCTGTGCGCTCCACGAGCCGGGCCACCAATCCCGCCTTCCAGGACCCCCACGCCGACGGGCCGGTCGCGATGCTGTCCGCTTCCGTCAGAGCAGATAGGAGCTCCAGTACGAGTCGATCGCCGACGGCGGACGCGACAGCCTCGGTCGTGGCAGGGTCGTCCAGGTCCCGCCTGGTCGCAACGTCGGGCAGCAACAGGTGGTACCGCACCACCGCTACCAGGACGTCCACGTCCGCGGGCAGCAGACCCAGGCGCGGTCCGAGCGACTGCACCACTTCTATGCCCATCTCGGTGTGGTCGCCGCCGCGGCCCTTGCCGATGTCGTGCAACAGCGCGCCGAGCAGCAACAGATCGGGTCGCGACACCCGGACCTGCAACGCCGCGGCGCCGGCGGCCGTTTCGACCAGGTGCCGGTCGACGGTGAAGCGGTGGTACGCGTTGCGCTGCGGGCGGTTCCTGACCGGTTCCCACTCGGGCAGGTAGCGCACCCACAGACCGCGCTGGTCGAGGGCTTCGATCGCAGCAACAGCGGGCCGGCCGGCTCCGAGAAGGCGCAGCAAGGCATGGAGGACTTCCGGCGGCCACACGCCGGCGGGAACCGCAGCCTTCGAGCCGATGCGGTCGAGCGTGGAGGGGGCGATGGGGGCATCCAGCTCCGCGGACACTGCGGCGACGCGCAATGCCAGGGACGGATCGCCTCCGACCTCAGCGCCGGCGGCCAGCGCGATCTCGCCGTCGCGCATCACGATGCCTGTTTCGAGCGGACGGTCTCCCCCGCCTCCGCGACCGCTGGGTCCGGCGAGCCAGGACTCGACGCGCCGCCAACCGTCGTCGCTGGCCCATGCGATGGCGCGGCCCGCCTCGGCCGCGGCGGCCATCAACGCGTCGGCGTCGGTGTAGGCAAGCGCCGACGCGACCGCGTCCTGGTCCTGCAACGTGAGGACGTTCGCGGGACGGCCGGTGAGCCGGTGAAGCTCTACCCGCGCCGCTGTCAGTACCTCGCCGGCGGCGGACAGGTCAGAGTCCTCCATCACGCCCGACAGGACCGGCACGACCTTCGAGAGGGTGCGCAGCTGCGAGACGTCACGAAGCCCGCCACGCGCATCTTTGAGGTCTGGCTCCAACAAGAACGCGAGATCGCCGAATCGCTGATGCCTTGACCGGACCGCCCCGTCGACATCCCGCAACCAACGAGCGGCCCGGGTCGACCACATATCCACCGCTCTGGCGAGCACCTCCGACGCGAGCTTGTCGTCTCCGGCCACCAGCCGTCCGTCGAGAAGTCCGAGCGCCACCTTGATGTCGGAGTCCATCGCCGACCGGACTTCCTTGGCCGTCCTCACGCTGTGATCCAACGAGACACCGGTGTCCCAGATCGGGTACCACAGGGCGTCGGCGATCGGGCCGATCTTTCGCTTGCCGTTGTGGACGAGCACCAGGTCCACGTCGCTTCCGGGGGCCAGCGACCGGCGCCCGTACCCGCCGACCGCCAGCAGCGCCAAACCGGTCAGGTCGCCGCCGGCGGCCTCCGCCAACAGCGACCCCAGCCACTCGTCCCAAGTTCGCGCGTACCGCTCGCACCATTCGCTGCCCGACAGCGAGCAGTCGCCCACCAGCGCGGAGCGCGCCGCCTTCAACTCGGCTGGCGCGGGCAACCCGGTCCTACCGGTCGCCCTGGGCCCGAACGGCCGCAGCGGCGGCGGCTATCGCCGCCGGGTCGCCCAACTCGCGCTTCGACACGACCGAAAACTCGGCGTCGAGCTCGTAGACGATCGGCACGCCGGTCGGTATCTCGAGCTCGGTGATGTCGTCGTCGGAGATCGACTCGAGATGCTTGATCAGAGCGCGGAGACTGTTGCCGTGGGCGACCACGAGGACGGTGGCACCGGCACGCAGTGCCGGTGCGATCGCGTCGTGCCAGTACGGCAGCATCCGCACCACCACGTCCGCCAGGCATTCGGTCGCCGGGACGATGTCGGGGGGGTAGGGGGCGTAGCGGGGGTCCGACCGCACGTCGAACTCGTGGCCGGCGGGCATGGGCGGCGGAGGGGTCGCGTAGCCGCGCCGCCAAGCCATGAACTGCTCCTCGCCGTAGCGCGTGTTGGTCTCTGCCTTGTCCAGGCCGGTGAGAGCGCCGTAGTGGCGCTCGTTGAGCCGCCAGTGGTTGTGCACCGGAACCCAGAGCCGGCCCATCTCCTCCAGCGCCAGGTGCAGGGACTTGATGGCACGGGTAAGCACCGACGTGTGGGCCTCATCGACGAGCAGGCCCGCTTCGGCGAGCAGAGCCCCGGCGGAGGCGGCCTCGTCTTTCCCGAGGTTGGAGAGCCCGATGTCCCACCAGCCGGTGAAGCGGTTCTCGAGGTTCCACTGGCTCTGGCCGTGGCGCACAAGGGCGAGGGTTCCCACCTCGCCAAGCGTAGCCGGGCAGGTCAAAGGTCGATATGGAAGATTTCTTGAGCGTCTTACACTCAAGTCTGGTAACCTGAGGGTCGACCCAAACGATTTGACACGGAGGCAACCCCCATGCCCAAGGCCGTCGGCATCGACCTCGGCACCACCAATTCGGTCGTCAGCGTTCTCGAAGCGGGCGAGCCGACTGTCATCCCGAATGCGGAAGGCGCCCGCACCACCCCCTCGGTGGTCGGCTTCTCGAAGTCCGACGAGGTGCTCGTCGGCGAGGTCGCCAAGCGCCAGGCGATCACCAACCCGGACCGCACCATCCGCTCGGTGAAGCGCCACATGGGTGAGAACTCCTGGAGCGTCGACATCGGCGGCAAGAAGTACAGCGCGCAGGAGATTTCCGCGCGCATCCTGATGAAGCTGAAGAGGGATGCCGAGAGCTACCTCGGCGACACCGTCAGCCAGGCGGTCATCACCGTGCCTGCATACTTCGACGACGCGCAACGCACGGCGACCAAGGAGGCGGGCCAGATCGCCGGCCTCGAGGTCCTGCGGATCATCAACGAGCCGACGGCCGCAGCGCTTGCCTACGGCCTCGACAAGGAGGAGGAGCAGACGGTCCTCGTGTTCGACCTGGGTGGCGGCACGTTCGACGTGTCCGTGCTCGAGATCTCCGAGGGCATCTTCCAGGTGAAGTCGACGAGCGGCAACACCCACCTCGGCGGCGACGACTGGGACCAGCGGGTCATCGACTGGCTCGTCAAGACGTTCAAAGACACCGAGGGCGTCGACCTGAGCGGGGACAAGCTCGCGCTGCAGCGCCTCAAGGAGGCTGCCGAGACAGCGAAGATCGAATTGTCGCAGGTGCTCGAAACCACGATCAACCAGCCGTTCATCACGGCGACCGACACCGGCCCGAAGCACCTGGATGTCAAGCTGACCCGCGCCAAGCTCCAGGAGCTCACCGCGGACCTGGTCGACGCGTGCCGCGGTCCGTTCGAGCAGGCGATCTCCGACGCGGGGTTGACCAAGGAAAAGATCGACCACGTCGTGCTGGTCGGTGGCTCGACGCGTATGCCCGCCATCCAGGAGCTCGTCCAGCAGATGACCGGCAAGGAGCCGCACAAGGGTGTGAACCCGGACGAGGTCGTTGCTGTGGGCGCAGCGATCCAGGCCGGAGTCCTCAAGGGCGAGATCAAGGACGTCCTGCTGCTCGACGTCACCCCGCTGTCGCTCGGCATCGAGACCAAGGGCGGCGTCATGACCAAGCTGATCGAGCGCAACACCACCATCCCGACCAAGCGCTCAGAGGTCTTCACCACAGCGGAGGACGGGCAGCCTTCCGTGGAGATCCACGTGCTCCAAGGCGAGCGCGAGATGGCGATGTACAACAAGACGCTCGGCAAGTTCCAACTCGTCGACCTGCCGCCGGCGCCCCGCGGCGTCCCGCAGATCGAGGTGACCTTCGACATCGACGCCAACGGCATCGTCCACGTGTCCGCCAAGGACCGGGCGACCGGCAAGGAGCAGTCGATGACCATCACCGGCCAGTCGTCTTTGAACAAGGACGACATCGACCGGATGGTCCGCGACGCCGAATCGCACGCGGCCGACGATCGCCGCCGGCGTGAAGAGGCGGAGGTCCGCAACCAGGCCGACAGTCTCGTGTACCAGACCGAGAAGATGCTCAAGGACCAGGCCGAGTCGTTTAGCGGAGAGCAGAAGACGACTGTCGAGGCGGATCTCGCGTCGTTGAAAGAAGCGCTCAACGGGAGTGACACCGAGGCCATCAAGTCCGCCACCGAGAAACTCGCCGTCGGCGTGCAGGAGCTCGGCAAGCAGCTTTACGAGCACGCCGCCGCTTCGACCGCCGCGACCGGAACCGACGGAGCCGCCGGCGCGGGTTCGTCGACCGCCGGCGCCAACGACGACGAGGTTGTCGACGCCGAGATCGTCGACGAGGGCCAGGGCTCGTGAGTGCTGATGGCGACTTCGATCGGAGGCCGCCAACCGATCTCGGAGGCGCTCCTGCCGGCGGCCCGCCTGGAGGCGGGCAGCGACCGGCCGAATCGACCTCCGAGCCGGCTGCCGACCCTTCGAGCGAAACGCTTGGCACGGAAGCCTCGCCGATGGAGCCCGGTACGCCTGTAGAGGAAGCCGACCCGCTACGTCGAGCGGAGGCGGAGCGGGACGAGTACCGGGATGCGCTGATACGTCTGCAGGCTGACTTCGAGAACTACAAGAAGCGCATGATGAAGCAGCAGACCGAGCATCTCGAGCGTGCAGCCGCGTCGTTGGTGGACAAGTTGCTGCCGGTGCTCGACACCGCCGACCTGGCGCTGGCACACGGCGGCGGCGAGGACGTCAAGCAGATCACGGGCAGCCTCATGGGTGCCCTGGAGAAAGAAGGGCTCGAGCGCATAGCCGGCGAGGGTGCGCCCTTCGACCCAACCTTGCACGACGCTGTCGTGCACGAACCCGGAGACGGTAACGGCGAGCAGGTCGTCGTCGAAGTGCTTCGAGCCGGTTACCGGTGGAAGGGCCGCGTGCTGCGGCCGGCGATGGTGAAAGTAAGAGGTTGATCCGTAGATGGCGCCCCAGCGCGAGTGGTTCGAGAAGGACTACTACAAGGTGCTTGGCGTGGCCGACACCGCCACTGCCAAGGAGATAGGGCGCGCTTACAGGAAGCTCGCGAAGCAGTACCACCCGGACGCCAACCCCGGTTCGGAGGACAGGTTCAAGGAGATCTCCGCCGCGTACGACGTGCTCGGCGACGAGGCGAAACGCAAGGAGTACGACGAGGTCCGCAGGCTCGGGCCGGCAGGCAACATGTTCGGTGGCGCGCCCGGACCCGGCGGTGCAGGCGGATTCACGGGCGGATTCCGAGTCGACGATCTAGGAGATCTGCTCGGCAACATCTTCGGCCGCGGTGGCCGCACGAGAAGCGGTCGCGCCGGGGGAGGGGGCTCCGGCGCGTTCGGCCCGCAGCGAGGGCAGGACCTGGAGGCCACGCTGCACCTGTCGTTTATGGATGCGGTGAACGGGATCACCACGACCGTCAACGTGACGTCGGAGGTGGCCTGCCACACCTGCGGCGGAAGTGGAGCCGCGCCGGGAACCGCCCCGACCACCTGCGCGGTATGTGGCGGAAGAGGCGTGGTGAGCGACAATCAGGGGCTCTTCTCGTTCAGCCAGCCGTGCCAGGCGTGCGCGGGAACGGGTACGCGCATCGACACTCCGTGCCCCACCTGCCGCGGTGCCGGCGTGGAGTACGCCGCGCGCGACGTCAAGGTCCGCATCCCGGCCGGAGTGGAGGACGGGCAGCGGATCCGGGTGAAGGGCCGCGGCGGGGCAGGACGAGGCGGGGGTCCCGCTGGCAACCTCTACGTGGTCGTGCACGTTGGGCGTCACCCGGTGTTCGGCCGGCGGGGCAAGGACCTGACCTTGACGGCGCCCGTTACCTTCCCGGAGGCGGCTCTCGGCACCACGCTCTCGGTGCCCACGTTGGACCGGCCGGTCACTCTGAAGGTACCCGCGGGAACGAAATCCGGGCGGGTCTTGCGCGTCAGAGGCCGTGGCGTGCCTGCCGCGTCCGGTGCCGGCGACCTTCTGGTCACCGTAGAGGTGGCGGTACCGACCTCGCTGAGCGACGCGGAGCACGAAGCCGTGCAGGCCCTCGGCGATCTCATGAAGGGCGACTCGTTGAGAGACCACCTCTGGGGTGAACCGTGAGAGAACCAGAGGGCCACCTGACGAGAGCCGTTTACGTGATATCCGTGGCCGCCGAGCTGACAGGGGTTCACCCACAGACACTGCGCATCTACGAGCGGAAGGGTCTGCTCGACCCTGCCCGCACAGTCGGGGGTAGCCGGCGATACAGCGAGCGCGACCTGGAGAGGCTGCGCCGCATCCAGGATCTGACCAACGCGGGCCTGAACCTCGAAGGTGTGCGGCGGGTGATGGAACTCGAAGCCGAGGTGGCGCGCCTGCGCGCTGAGCTGGCGGAGGCGAAGCGCCAAGCGGCCGCGCAGGCGGCGCAGATCCACCGCCAGTACCGGCGGGACCTGGTGCCGGTCAAGAACTCGCCCGAGCGATGGGTGCCCGGGCGTTGACAACGCAGGCTGCCGGCGCGACGGCAGCGTCTTTTTCCCGAATCCGAAGCTGTAGATAGGAGAGCCCCGGTGGCACTCGACCCCAATCGATGGACTGCAAAGACCCAAGAAGTCCTGCGCGCCGCCGCCTCGGACGCCGGCGCACGCAACAACCCGGAGATCACACCGGAGCATCTGCTGGCGGCCATGCTCGGCCAGGACGGGACGATCACCCTGCCCGTGCTCGAGCGCGTCGGCGTGGCGCCGTTGAGCGTGCGCAACCGGATGCAGGACCTACTGTCGAAGCTGCCGCGCAACTTCGGCGGCGCGCCGGGAAGCGAGCCGCAACTCGGCCGCGGCGCGCTGGACGCTTTCAATCGCGCCGACGAGGAACGGCAGTCGCTCAACGACGAGTACCTGTCGGTGGAGCACCTGTTGCTGGCGCTGTCCGGGCTGGTCGGCGCGAACCGCGAGCAGCTGCTGGGTGCGCTGCGTGAAGTGCGGGGCAGTCACCGTGTGACGAGCCAGGACCCTGAGGAGCAGTACCAGGCACTCGAGAAGTACGGGCGTGACCTGACCGCTGACGCGCGTGCCGGCAAGCTCGACCCCGTAATCGGCCGGGACGAAGAGATCCGCCGGGTCATCCAGGTGCTCTCGCGGCGCACCAAGAACAATCCGGTCCTCATCGGTGAGCCCGGCGTCGGCAAGACGGCGATCGTCGAAGGATTGGCGCTTCGCATCGTCGCCGGCGACGTCCCCGATTCTTTGAAGGGCAAGAGGGTCCTTGCGCTCGACCTTGGTTCGATGGTCGCCGGCGCCAAGTACCGGGGCGAGTTCGAGGAACGGCTCAAGGCGGTCCTGAAGGAGATCGCCGACGCGGGCGGCGAGGTGATCACGTTCGTGGACGAGCTGCATACCATCGTCGGAGCCGGCGCTGCGGAAGGCGCGATGGACGCCGGCAACATGATCAAGCCGATGCTCGCGCGTGGCGAGCTGCGGCTGATCGGCGCGACGACCCTCGACGAGTACCGCAAGCACGTCGAGAAGGATCCGGCGTTGGAGCGCCGGTTCCAGCAGGTGTTCGTCGGGGAGCCGACGGTGGAGGACACCATCGCGATCCTGCGCGGCCTGAAGGAGCGCTACGAGGTCCACCACGGCGTTCGCATTCAGGATGCCGCGCTCGTCGCTGCAGCCGTGCTCTCGAACCGCTACATCACATCGCGGTTCCTTCCCGACAAGGCGATCGATCTCGTCGATGAGGCCGCGAGCCGCCTTCGTATCGAGAAGGAGTCGAAGCCGACTGAGATCGACGTCGTTGATAGGCGGATCGCGCAGCTCGAGATCGAGCAGATCGCTCTGAAGAAGGAGACGGACGAGGTTTCGCGAGAGCGACTCGCCAAGCTCGAAGCGGAGCTCGCCGACCTCAAAGAACAGTCGAACGCGCTGACCGCAAGGTGGCGCAACGAGAAGGAGTCCGCCGACCTGATCGGGTCCCTCCAGGAGCAACTGGAGGCGCGGCGCGGCGAGGCGGACCGTTACGAGCGCGACGGCGAGCTCGCGAAGGCCGCCGAGATCCGCTACGGGCAGATACCGGAGTTGCAGCGGCAGCTCGACGAAGCCGACGAGAAGCTGAAATCACTCCAGGGCGAGCAGAAGATGCTCAAGCAGGAGGTCGACGAGGAGGACGTCGCGGAAGTCGTGTCCAAGTGGACCGGCGTTCCGGTGTCCCGGTTGCTCGAAGGAGAAGTTACGAAGCTCGTGCGAATGGAGGACCTGCTTCACGGGCGGGTGGTGGGCCAGGACGAGGCGGTTGTAGCCGTCGCGAACGCGATCCGGCGTTCGAGGAGCGGGCTCGGTGACCCCAACCGGCCGATCGGCAGCTTCTTGTTCCTCGGCCCGACGGGCGTCGGCAAGACCGAGCTGGCTCGAGCGCTCGCGGAGTTCCTGTTCGACAACGAGAGAGCCATGGTGCGCATTGATATGTCCGAGTACATGGAGAAGCACTCGGTGGCACGGTTGCTCGGAGCTCCTCCCGGTTACGTCGGCTACGACGAGGGAGGCCAGCTGACAGAGGCGGTCCGCCGGCGGCCCTACAGCGTCGTGCTGCTCGACGAGATCGAGAAGGCGCACCCTGACGTGTTCAATGTTCTCCTGCAGGTGCTGGACGACGGGCGCCTCACCGACGGGCAGGGCCGCACGGTCGACTTCTCCAACACCGTCGTGATCATGACCTCCAACCACCACGGCGATCTCGCGCTGGCCTTCAAACCGGAGTTCCTGAACCGCATCGACGAGATCGTGCGCTTCCGCTCGCTGACCGAGAAGGATCTCGAAGGTGTCGTAGAGATACAGCTGCGCGGTCTGGCCGAGCGCCTGTTGTCGTCACGGAGGTTGCAGCTCGAGGTCACACCCGCAGCGCGCGAGTGGCTGGCCCGGCGCGGATACGACCCGGCGTACGGGGCCCGTCCGCTCAAGCGTCTCATCCAGCGCGAGATCAGCGACCCGCTGGCGCTCGCGCTGCTGGAGGGGCGTTACGCCGACGGCGACACGGTGACCGTCGACGCGCCCCTGGAGGGCGTACCGGTCCTCACCGGTGCCGGGCTGACCGAGCCGGACTCGGGGTCCGGGCCGGGCGCCGGCGGGCTCGTCCTCCGGTAGGGCAGGGGCCGGAAGCGGTGCGGAGCGGTGCCGATGCGGGCGCATCGCAGGCTGGCTAGGTTGATCAATCGTGGACGGAACCGGCCCGAGGATCGCTCCCGCTGACGACGCGCCGGAAGGCTTGCCGCCGCTGAACATCTTCGCCACCCTTGCCAAGTACCCCGAGCTTCTCGACCGATTCAACCGGTTCGGAGGGTTCCTGCTGTTCAAGGGACTCGTCCAGGCGCGCGAAAGAGAGATCGTCATCCTGCGGGTCGGCTGGAGGTCGGGTTCGGTCTACGAGTTCGGCCAGCACACTGTCATCGGCATGGGGGCAGGCATCACCGACGAGGAGGTCCGCCGCCTCGTGGTAGAGAGCACGGACGGTTGGGCTGATGGCGACCGCGACCTCGTGGAGCTCGCCGACCAGCTCTGCTTGACCAACTCCGTTGACGACGACCTGTGGGCGCGGCTCTCCGCCAGATGGAACGAGCAGGAGTTGATCGAGCTTCTCATCGTCGCGGGTTTCTACCGGTTGGTGTCGGGCTTCTTGAACGCGACGGGTGTGCAGTTGGAGGCAGGCACCCCGGGATGGCCGCAAGCATGACGCCCGGCAGGCTGGACGGCCGACGGGTGCTCGTCGTCGGCGGTGGCACGCGGCCGACCGACGAACCGGAGGCTCCTCCTGGCAACGGGCGTGCGATCGCGGTCACCGCCGCGCGCAACGGGGCGTCGGTCGCGGTGGCGGACATCGACGAAGCATCAGCGAATGAGACGGCGCGCCTCATCAAGGAGGCGAGGCCCGAGGCGGACGCAGCCGTTGTTGTGGCCGACGTGTCAGACGCCCAAGCCTGCTCCGAGGCGGTGCACGAGGCGAATGAGGCGCTCGGCGGCCTGGACGGCCTCGTTCTCAACGTCGGGGTCGGCTCCGGCCTGGGTCTCGCAGGCACGTCGGCTGCGGACTGGGACCGCGTTTTCTCCATCAACGTGCGGTCGCACTTCCTTTGCATCCAGGCAGCTCTGCCTCTCATGGAGGCGGGGGGTGCGGTGGTGTTGATCTCGTCGTTGGCGGGCCTCAAGCCTGGCAGTCGTATACCGGCCTACGACGCTTCGAAGGCGGCTCAGTTCGGTTTGGCGAGGCACGCCGCGGCCGAGGCGGCACGGGCGGGAGTGCGTGTCAACACTGTGGCGCCGGGCCTGATCGACACGCCGCTAGGGAGGCTTGCCACGGCCGGCAGACCCAGTCGCGGCTCGACGCGCATCCCGCTGGGGCGCCAGGGGACCGCCTGGGAAGTCGCGAACGCCGCCGTCTTTCTCCTCAGCGACGAGGCGAGCTACATCACAGGCCAAATTCTCGCTGTGGACGGGGGTCTTTCCACCATCGGTTGAGGGGTGGGCTCACTATGCTGTTCGGGTGAGCGCCACCGTCGTCGTCGGAACCCAGTGGGGTGACGAGGGCAAGGGCAAACTGACCGACCTCCTGGCCAAGGAGATGCAGGTGGTCGTCCGCTATCAGGGCGGCCACAATGCCGGCCACACTATCGTGGTGGACGGGGAGAAGTACGCGCTCCAGTTGCTACCGAGCGGAATCCTCTACGACCACATCACGCCTGTCATCGGCAACGGCGTAGTGGTGGACCCCGGGGTGCTGCTCGCCGAGATGGCGAAGCTGACCTCCGCAGGCGTGGACTGCTCCCGTCTGGTCGTGTCCGGCAACGCGCACTTGATCATGCCCTACCACCAGGAGATCGACGCGTTGACCGAGCGCTTCCTGGGGCGAAACAAGCTCGGTACCACCAAGCGCGGGATCGGGCCGTCCTACGCCGACAAGGCGGCGAGGGTCGGAATCCGGGTGCAGGACCTCCTCGACCCCAAGATCTTCCGCGAGAAGCTGGAGGTGGTCCTCAAGGAGAAGAACCTGATCCTTGCGAAGATCTACAACCGGCTGCCCTTGAGTGCCGCTGACATCGCGGGGCGCTACCTCGAGGAGTACGCACCGACGCTCGCGCCGCACATCGGTGACGCCGTCGCGGTGGTGCACGAGGCGCTGTCCGCGGACCAGCATGTGCTTCTGGAAGGTGCGCAAGCGACATTCCTGGATCTCGACCACGGGACGTATCCGTTCGTCACTTCCTCCAACCCCGTCGCCGGCGGAGCGTGCGTCGGCGCCGGTATCGGCCCCAAGGACATAGCCGAGGTGATCGGCATCGCCAAGGCCTACGTGACGCGCGTCGGGTCCGGTCCTTTCGTCACGGAGCTGGATGACGAACTCGGTGATGTGCTCGTCGAGCGCGGCGCGGAGTTCGGCACCAACACCGGCCGGCGCAGGCGGACCGGGTGGTTCGACGCGGTGATGATCCGCCAGGCCGCGAGGCTCAACTCGCTCACGGAGGTCGCCCTCACCAAGCTAGACGTGCTCGACACGTTCGAAACCCTGAAGGTGTGCGTCGCGTACGAGTGCGACGGGGTGCGCTACGAGCACATGCCCTACCACCAGACGGTGCTGCACAAGGCTGTGCCCGTCTACGAGGAACTGCCGGGGTGGATGACCGACACCTCGGCGGCAACCGAGCTCCACCACCTCCCCGCGGAGGCCAAGGACTACGTGCATTTCCTGGCCGAGACGACCGGTGTCCCCATCCGCCTGGTCGGCGTCGGCCCCGGCCGCGACCAGTTCGTCAGGTTCGCTCCGTAGTGTCCCCACGCGGGCGGATGCGGGTTTGCGTAGTCGGGTCAGGCGGGCGCGAGCACGCCCTCGCCGAGGCGCTCGGGCGGACGGCGGACGTCGTGGTGTGCCCGGGGAACGCTGGCATGGCGGCGCTCGGTGTGACGTGCAAGGGCGGCCCCCCTGAACACGTGGACGCCGACCTGTTCGTGATCGGACCGGAGCAGCCGCTGGTGGACGGGTTGGCCGACAGGCTCCGCGCGGCTGGCCGGCTGGTCTTCGGCCCCGGTGCCGATGGAGCACGGCTGGAGGGCTCCAAGGCGTGGATGAAGGACGTGTTGGCGCAGGCCGGTGTCCCCACGGCGGCGTACGGCATCTTCGACGAGGTCGCCCCGGCGATCGAGTTCCTCAAGTCGCTGCCGCCGCCGTGGGTAGTGAAGACGGATGGCCTCGCTGCAGGAAAAGGTGTGCTCGTGACCGACGACCTCGATGCGGCCTGCGTGGACGTGGAAGCGAAGCTCGCCGGTGTCGCGTTCGGCGAGGCCGGCCGGCGCGTCGTGGTCGAGGAGGGATTGAACGGGACGGAGCTGTCGCTGATGGCGGTGTGCGACGGCAAACGCGCCGTGGCGCTGGCGCCCGCGCAGGACTTCAAACGGGCGCTGGACCACGACCTCGGCCCGAACACCGGCGGCATGGGCTCGTACTCGCCTGTGCCCGTCGCGGGGCCGGGAGTCGTCGAGGCGGTGATGGCCGGGGCGGTGGAGCCGACGCTGTCATGGTTGTCGGAGCACCGCATCGACTTCAGAGGGGTGCTGTACGCCGGCCTCATGCTCACCCCGGAAGGACCGAAGGTGCTCGAGTTCAACGTGCGATTCGGCGACCCCGAGACGCAGGTGCTGATGCCGAGGTGGGAGGGGGACGTCGCGGCCGTGCTCGCTGCGGCCGCCGGCGGGAGCCTGGACCAGGCGGGAGCGCCCGCGTTCGGCGGCGGCGCTGCCGTATGCGTGGTGGCGGCCGCGCCGGGCTACCCCGAAGCGGCGCGGACCGGCGCCCCGATCGAGGGACTCAAGAACCCGCTGGGTATCCCCGGTGTCCACGTGTTCGCCGCCGGCGTCGGCGAGGGTCTGACGACCTCGGGCGGGCGCGTCCTCGGCTTGACGGGCACGGGAGCCTCGTTGCGCGAGGCCCGCACGAGAGCGTACGCGGCTGTCGGCGAAGTCTCGTTCCCCGGCATGCAGTTCCGGACCGACATAGCTGCGCAGGCAGCCGAGCAGGAGGAGGGAAAGAGATGAAGAGGGTTGCGATACTCATGGGCTCTGCCAACGACCAGCCGAAGATGGCTGCCGCCGCCGAGACCCTGGGATCGTTCGGCGTGGAGGCCGTGGAACACGTCATGTCCGCCCACCGCACACCGGCGAAGGTGGCGGAGTTCGCGTCCGGCGCGCGCGATGCCGGTTACGGGGTGATCATCTGCGCCGCCGGCATGGCGGCCCACCTCGCTGGTGCGGTCGCGGCCCAGACAACCCTCCCGGTGATAGGAGTGCCTCTGTCTGGAGGGGCCATCGGTGGCATCGACGCGTTGTACTCGACAGTGCAGATGCCCCGGGGAATGCCGGTCGCGACCGTTGCCATCGACGGAGCAGTGAACGCCGGCCTACTGGCGATCGAGATCCTCGCTGTCACTGACGAGGAGCTGGCGAAGCGCCTGGCCGAGTACCGGGCGGAGTGGACCAAGTGAGCTCCGGCGTGAAGCTGCCGCACCTTGCGTCGGGCAAGGTCCGCGACATCTACGAGCTCGACGACAAGCACCTGTTGTTCGTGACGTCCGATCGGATGTCGGCTTTCGACGTCGTCATGGCCGAGCCGATCCCCGACAAAGGCCGGGTTCTGACTGCGATCACAGCATTCTGGTTGGAACAGCTCTCGGGCGTGGCCCCCAACCACCTGGTCAGCCTCGATGTGCCCGCCGTCGCAGGCGACGTCCCCGATCTCGAGGGGCGCGTGATGGTGGTGCGCCGTGCCGAGATGCTCCCGGTCGAGTGCATAGTGCGGGGATACCTCTCCGGCTCGGCGTGGGCCGAATACAAGAAGTCCCAGACGATGCACGGCCAGCCTCTTCCCAGGGGGCTCAGGCAGTCGGAGAGACTTCCCGAGCCGGTGTTCACGCCGTCGACCAAGGCGACGTCTGGTCACGACGAGAACATCAGCTTCGAAGCCGCAGCGGATCTGATCGGTCGCGAACCGGCCGAAGAGGTGAGGCGGATCAGCTTGGCCGCCTACCAGCGCGGGGCCGAGCTGGCCGCAGAGCGCGGGATCATCATCGCCGACACCAAGTTCGAGCTGGGCATGATCGATGGGCGGATCGCGCTGTGCGACGAGGTCCTGACCCCCGACTCGTCGAGGTTCTGGCCGGCGGACGAGTGGGAGCCCGGTACGACGCCACCGTCGTTCGACAAGCAGCCGCTGCGCGACTGGTTGGAGGAGACCGGCTGGGGTAAGACCCCGCCGCCTCCGGCCCTCCCTGACGAGGTCGTGGCGGCGACGAGGAATCGCTATATCCAGGCGTACGAGCGGCTTACCGGGCTCCGTTTTGCCGATTGGCCGGGGGTGAGCAGTTGAAGCGTTTCTCCGCCCTGGTGGAGGTGATGCTCCGTCCGGGCATCGCCGACCCGCAGGGGACCACGATCGAAAGGGCCCTGCCGGCTCTCGGCTTCGAGACGATCTCGGGCGTTCGGGCAGGCAAGTCCTTTCGGTTCGAGGTGGAGGCGACGGACGAGGAGGCAGCACGGCGGGAGGTCGACGAGCTGTGCCGCCGCTTCCTCACCAACCCGGTGATCGAGAATTCGAACGTCACCTTGGAGCCAGTACCGTGACCGTCCGTGTCGGGGTGGTGATGTTCCCCGGTTCGAACTGCGAGCATGACGTCGCCGAGGCGGTCGAATCGCTCGGCGGCGAAGCCTCGATCGTGTGGCACGGCGACCGGTCGGTTGGGCCGATCGACGCGATCGTGCTGCCCGGCGGGTTCGCACACGGCGACTACCTGCGCCCCGGCGCCATCGCCCGGTTCTCGCCGATCATGCAGGCGGTGGAGGCGTTCGCGGCCAACGGCGGGCCAGTGGTCGGCATCTGCAACGGGTTCCAGATCCTGACCGAGGCGCACCTGCTTCCGGGGGCTCTCCAGAAGAACCGCGGCCTCACCTTCCTCTGCGAAACCGTGGAGATCGAGGTGGTCACGGATCGTTCGGTGCTCACGTCCGGGGTCACGCCCGGAACGAAGTTGCGAATCCCGATCAACCACTTCGAAGGCAACTACACCTGCGACGAGGCAACACTGGCCCGGCTGCGGGAGGAGGATCGCATCGTGTTCCGCTATGTCGCCAACCCGAACGGGTCGGTCGGCGACATAGCCGGTATCTGCAACGCGGCGGGCAACGTGGTGGGGATGATGCCGCACCCCGAACGCGCTAGCGACGAGTTGCTCGGGTCTTCCGACGGGAGGGTTCTGCTCCGTTCGCTGCTCGCTAGCGCGGGCGCGACGGCGCAGACAGCTGGAGCTGCCCGCTGAGTGGTCCGGCCCGATCAGCCCCGCGTGCGGGGGATACCGGCCTTGCGGAGGATGTTGGCGTCAACCCCGGCTGCCCGCCAAGCCGCGTAGGTGATCCCTTTGCGCTCGCCGTAGCTCCGGGCTGCCTTCACAAATCCCTTTTCGAGGGCCCCTAGGTCGACCGTTTCACCCTTGTTCGCGAGCTCGGACTGGAGGTTCATCCGCTCCTGAACGAGGTGCACACGTGTCAATGGGTCCGCAGAGGACATTTTCGAATCGATAGCCCGCAAACGGGCCTGGATTCCTTCAGTTGTCCGCTTGCGTCCCCGCTTCGGCTTGTGGGCTTCGATGGCTTCGAGATAGCGACGAACTGCCCGGCTCTCCTCACGTCCCACGGCAAGTGCTTGCTTGTGTTCAGCCGACATAGCCGGCTTCGATTGCCGCGCCTTCCGGGGGGTGGACTTAGTTGGCATACAACGAGTATTTCACAAAATATCGACGAGCATTGCGAGCATCTGAGTAAAAGACGCTCCCCGCTAGGCTGTAGGTCATGGAAGGCGACATCCA
>DATLUM010000104.1 GCA_035533095.1 Acidimicrobiales bacterium
CGCCGGCTCGTCGAGGTCTTCCATCCCCGCCAGCCAAACCGCCTCGCGTCCGCCGGTCTGACGCCGGCGCATCGAAGGGAACAGCTCGTCACGCAGGTGCTGCGCGTACGGGCTCTCCCGGGGGTTGCGTGGATCGGTGAAACGCGAAAGGGCGTCGAGGTTGTGTCCCGGCTCGACTCGTACCGTCCGCGCGCCGGCGCCGGTGCAGATCGTCAGGTCGAGTTCGAGAGCGATCTCCGCCCCGAGCTGCCGGACGACCTCCGCCTGGCAGGGCTGCGACCACGCGAGCCGGGCGTCACGGTCTCCGGGAAGCACGATCACCTTGCGCCCGTAGCCCCTGGCGTACGCGCCGACAGCGCCCACCAGTCGGGAGTGCACACCGAGCGCAGCCATGGGGTCGACGCCAGAATCGAACAGGTTGCCCGCGAACACGAGCACTCCGGGGCCCGTCGCTGCCTCGACCGCGGCGGCGACCTCGCCGGCGGCGACGGTCTCGGCGGGCCCGGGTTCCCGGGTGAGATGGAGGTCGGCGACGACCATGACCCGGCCTCCCACCGGGACCTGTAGCGAGAGAAGGTCTGGAATCTCGGTCGGGGCGGCCAACGCGGGCATGGACCCTACTACGGTCCCCTGGCGTGCAGCCCTCGCACGCAACGCCCGGATCCGGCGTAGCAGCCGCCCCGGGAGGGCTCGCGGAGCGGGCGCGCAGGCTCGGCCCGCTGCCGTACTCCGCTCTCGGGATGCGCCCGGAGCCGGCGGATCTCCCCTCGCCGAGCGAGGTTGCGGTCTGGGAATCCTCGCTGGTCGACCGGCTCTGGGAGGCCGCTGGCCGTCCTGACCCCTTCACCGTCGTCCAGGTCGCCGCCGGCGAGGGGGCTGTCGCTGCGGAGATGCTTACCAGGGGGTCCCGCCCGGCGTGCTCGACGGCGTTGCGCCTCGTCCTGGTCGAAGGCGACCCCGCCCTGCGGGAACGCCACGCCGGCCGCCTGCCGGTTGAGGCGCCCTCGCTGATCCTCGGCCCCGTGGCTCCCGGGTCGGACCCCGACGAGGACCCGGCCCCGGTCTCGGGCATCGGCCCGATCGTCACCTCGCTGGGGGAGCTTCCGGTCGTCCGGGGATGGTGCCTGATCGTCGCCGTGGGCTGGTTGTCGCGCTTCGCCTACGACCTGTTCGAGTGGCGAGACGGCCGGTGGTACGAGTTGCGGCTCGCAGCGGTGGCAGATTCGGGGCCCGGCCTCGAGGCGATCGGCGTCGAGTTGGATCGGGACAGGACATCGCGGCTCGACGGGTTGGTCCCAGAGCAGGCTCGCGTGTACGGCGGGCGTTACGGCGTCCGAGACGGCGCCGCTGAGTGGGTTCGCAGCGCGCTTGGTGCCGGCGAGTCGGGTTGGGTGGTCGCCGCAGACCGCTGGGCGCAGAACACGGGGCCGGTCCCCGGTGGCGAGGTCCCCGTCGCGCTGGATCAGCTGGCGGCCGTCCGCCGTCCCGAGGCATACGCGCTGGACGGGCCAGGTGGGTTCGGAGTGGTCCGCTGGCGCATAGGTTGAGCGCTGCGATGTTCGATAACTGGCTGTGGCGAGCAAGCCCCATGGGGGGCGGGCGCGCGGTCGTGTTCGATCTCGACGGGGTGCTGTCCGACGCGGCCAGCCGCCAGCATTTCCTCGAACGACCGCGCCGGGATTGGGATGCGTTCTTCGAAGCATGCGGGGACGATCCGTTGATCGAGGAGATAGCCCGCCTGCTCGACCTGCTCGACGGGCAACTCGTGATCGTGTTGCTCACGGCGCGCCCCGCGAGGGTGCAGCCCCAGACCCTCGCCTGGCTGCACCGCTACGGCCTCAGGTGGGACCTTCTCGTGATGCGGGACTTCGGCGACTACGGGGCTGCTCACGAGTTCAAGAGGCGCTCGGTGCGGGAACTGAGAGAGGCGGGGTTCGATCTGGTCCTGTCGTTTGAGGACGACCGCCGCAACGTGGCGATGTTCCGGGACGAGGGGGTCCCTTCGGTATACATCCATTCGGGCTATTACGACTGAAAAGACCGCCTGGTGGCGCCGGATCGGATTCTTGCCCATTTCTCAGGTCTGCGGTCCACCATGATGGTGCTATGAGTCGCAACACCATCAAGACGACTTTCCTGCTGACCCTTCTCGGGGCGGTGCTCATCGCCATCGGGGGAGCCATCGGCGGGCGTGGGGGCCTCGTCATCGGACTCGCCTTCGCGCTCTTGTTCACTGGAGGCTCCTACTGGTTCTCCGACCGGATCGCGATCCGCGCCGCCCGAGCGGTGCCGGTGTCGGAGGAGCAGATGCCCGACTACTACGCGGTCGTGCGCGACCTGACCACGCGGGCGGGCATGCCGATGCCGCGCCTGTACGTGACACCCGATGCCCAGCCGAACGCGTTCGCCACCGGCCGGAACCCGGAGCACGCGGCGGTCGCCGTCACACAAGGCATCCTGCAGATCTGCAACTGGGACGAGATGAGCGGCGTGCTCGCGCACGAGATCTCACACGTCGGCAACCGCGACATCCTGATCTCGTCCGTCGCGGCGACCATCGCCATGGCCATCACGATGCTGTCGAGGATGGCGGCGTGGGGCGGCCTCTTCTTCGGCGGCCGCGACAACGAGGGCGAGAACATCTTCGAGATCCTCGCCCTGGTCATACTCGCCCCGCTGGCGGCGGTCATGCTGCAGTTGGCGCTGTCGAGGAGCCGGGAGTTCGAAGCGGACCGCTCCGGCGCTCGGCTGATCGGCGACGGCGAGCCGCTGGCCCGGGCTCTCTCGAAGCTCGACACGGCGTCAAAACAGATCCCGATGCCGCTCGCCCGCCGGGAGATGGCACCCCTCTACATCGTGAGCCCGCTGGCGGGGATGAACGTCTCGTTCAAGAGCCTCTTCTCGGACCACCCGCCGACCGACGAGCGGATCCGCAGGCTGCGCGCCCGGGAGTGGGCGAACTAGTCCCGGAAGTTCTCGAATTGGAGGGGGATGCCGAAGTCCTCCTCCTTGAGCCCGGCTATGACGGCCTGGAGGTCGTCGCGCTTCTTGGCGCTCACGCGGACCTGGTCCCCCTGAGTCTGCGAGGAGACTCCCTTCGGACCCTTGTCTTTGATCCAGCGGTTGATCGCCTTGGCGTTGTCGGATGAGAGCCCCGCCTTCAGCGTCACGGTCTGCCTGGCGGCGCCCTTGGAGGCCTCCTCGACCTTGCCGTAGTCGAGGGCCTTCAGAGACACCTTGCGCTTCACCAGCTTCTCCTCGAGCACCTGGAGCACCGCCTTCAGGCGGTCCTCGGTCGCTGAGTGCAGGCGCAGCTCGTTGTCGTGAAGCTCCACGCTCGACTCGGTGCCCTTGAAGTCGAAACGGGTCGACAGCTCCCGCTGGGCCTGGTCGACGGCGTTGCGCACCTCCTGCATGTCGACCTGGGACACGACGTCAAAGGTTGGCATGGCGCCAACCTACCGAACCCCTCTACGGTGCGCTTGCCGTGGACCTGATCCCCACCCTCTCGGCCGCCGGCGGCCCCCGATCGACTGCCGTCGCGGTGGACGGCCGGTCGCTGACCTGGGAGGAGCTGGCCGGCGCCGCCGGTGCGGTGGCGGCGCGGGTCATGGGCGTGGATCGCGTGGCTGTAGAGGCGACGCCGACGTTGGAGACGGTGGTGGCGGTCGTTGGGGCGCTGGCGGCCGGGGCGACGGTCGTGCCGGTGCCGCCGGACGCGGGCCCGATGGAGCGCGAGCACATCATGCGCGACTCGGGCGCTGTGGCGCTTCCCGTAGGTGTGGACGTGTCCGCCCGGAGTGAGCTGCCCCGGGCTGACCTGCCGGCTGATCGAACCGCCATGATCCTCTACACCAGCGGCACCACCGGACTGCCGAAGGGTGTGATGCTGAGCGCCCAGGCGATCGCGACAGACCTCGACCTGCTGGCCGCGGCGTGGGAGTGGACGCCGGAGGACGTGCTGGCGCACGGGCTGCCTCTTTTCCACGTGCACGGCCTGATCCTCGGGGTGCTGGGGTCGTTGAGGGTCGGCAGCTCACTCGTGCACACCGGGCGCCCCACCCCGGAGGCGTACGCGGCCGCGGGCGGTTCGCTCCTCTTCGGCGTGCCAACCGTGTGGTCGCGGATCGCCGCCGAACCGTCGTGCGCCTCGGCACTGCGCGGCGCCCGGTTGCTCGTCTCCGGGAGTGCCGGGCTTCCGGTGCCGGTCTTCGAACGGCTGACCTCGCTCTGCGGTCATGGGCCGATCGAGCGATACGGCATGACCGAGACGCTCATAACCGTCAGCGGTCTGGCGTCGGGCGAGCGCAGGCCCGGTTGGGTCGGCACGGCGTTGCCGCGGGTGGCGACGCGCCTTGTCGGCGACGACGGTGCTCCCGTGCCCTTCGACGGAGAATCCGTCGGGTCGCTCGAGGTGTCCGCGCCGACGGTCATGTCTGGCTACGTCAACCTTCCCGAAGAGACGGCTGGCTTGTTCACCCCCGACGGGTGGGTGCGGACAGGGGACGTTGCGTGCGTCGACGGCGAGGGCTGGCACCGCATCGTCGGGCGTGAGTCCACCGACCTGATCAAGAGCGGCGGGTTCCGTATCGGTGCCGGCGAGGTGGAGGCGGCGCTGCTGGCGCACCCGTCTGTGTCAGAGGCAGCTGTCGTGGGGGAACCCGACGACGACCTGGGCCAGGTGGTGGTCGCGTATGTCGTCGGCGAAGGTGTCGACGAGGCGGAGCTCGTGACGTTCGTCGCCGAGAAGCTCTCGGTTCACAAACGGCCGCGGCGGGTCATCGCAGTCGACTCGCTTCCCCGTAACGCCATGGGGAAGGTACAGAAGAAGCTGCTAGTCCGAGGCTGAGCCGAGCCGCTGGAAGTTCGGCGGGCGCTTCTCGACGAAAGAGGCGACACCCTCCTTGAAATCCGGGCGACCGAAGCTCTCGACCATCAGCTCGCGCGCCTCTCGCTCCGAGGGGCCCAGAGACGCCGTCAACTGCTCGTAGACCTGGCGCTTCATGATCGAAAGCGAGGTCGGTGAAACCCGCGCTGCAAGGTCACGTACGTACGCCTGACTGTGGGAGAGGACCTCCTCCTTCGGCAGCGCCTTGTTGACGAGGCCCATCGCCGCGGCCTCCTCGCCTGTGACCTTGCGCGACGAGAAGAGCAAATCGAGAGCGTGACCGGCGCCGACGATGCGCGGCAGCAACCAAGCGATACCCCACTCGGCGATCAACCCGCGCTGGGCGAACGCGGTCAATAACGGCGCGTCCGCGGCCATGAACCGGATGTCACAGCACAACGCGATCGGGACCGCCATGCCCGCGATGGCTCCGTTGATGGCGGCGATCATCGGCTTCTTGACGGCGAGGAGCCACGTGTACTCGCCGTCGAAGTCCAGCGGTAGCGGCTCCGTGGGAGCCGCGCCGAGGCCCTCGGGGACAGTGTCCACCCCGCCGCCCGAGCTGAGAGACTGCAGGTTCTTCATGTCGGCGCCGGCGCAGAACGCTCTGCCGGCGCCGGTGATCACGATTCCCACGACCGCCGGATCGGCCTCCGCCCTGTAAACACTGTGGCGCACCTCAGCGGCCATCCGTTGGGTCCACGCGTTCAGCGAGTCGGGGCGGTTGAGCGTGACAGTGGCTACCGGGTCGTCGACCTCGTACAAGATGTCCTGGTACACGTGGGCATCTTGCCAGGCGCGGGGTCGCGAGCGCCTGCGACAAGGGAACCGCGGCCTCGGCTACCATGAATGGTTCCTGGGTCGGTGCCCGAGTGGCCAAAGGGAGCAGACTGTAAATCTGCCGGCGTACGCCTACGGCGGTTCAAATCCGTCCCGGCCCACCAACGCGAACATGCAGGTCAGACGCAAGAAACTCCGGCAGGTCTGCCGGAGTTCTTTTCTTGCGGGTCGGGTTTATGGGGCAGCTATGGGGCAGCCGCGATCGGGACCACTGGCGCGAGCGGTTCGGGCTTGGCTGCGGCGACCTGCTCGTCGAGGTAGTCGGCGATCGCCGCGTTCCGCTCCTCCGCGGCGTGCTGGTAGATCAGCGCCGCGCGGAATGACGAGTGGCCGATGTGGGCCATGAGCTCTTTCGTGGTCACGCCGGGCTTGCGAGCGATCGTCGTTGCCGCGTGGTGGCGCAGGTCGTAGATCCGCAGT